>JAZRDW010000212.1:0-1532 GCA_045660505.1 Christensenellaceae bacterium
TTTTTAACCAAATTTCTTGCCCCGTTGCCGATTGCACGCATAACTAAAGTATCGTTTTTTTGTGGGTGGTTAAATTCCTTAAGCATTACGTTTACGCTAAACGCAATATCTGGTAAAGAGTGGATAATAGTTCCGTCTAAATCAAAAATAACTGCTTTGCACATAATTACATTTGTTCAACCGTTTCAATACCGAGTAAGGTTAAAGCGTTAGTTAAAGTGATTTTAACTGCTTTAGTAATAGATAAACGGAAGTTTTTAACATTTTCATCTTCAACCACAATTTTACTGCCCATATAAAACTTATTAAATGCAGTTGCTAAATCTATTGCATAACGGGTTATTAAAGAAGGTTCGTATTTTTCCCCTGCTGATTTAACAATTTCATTAAATTTAGAAATGAGTGAAACGACAGCGTATTCATCAGGGTTAATTTCAATGTTAGAATATTCTTTAAGTTCGCCACACTTGTTTATAATGCTATTGCACCTAGCCACAGTGTATTGAACGTAAGGGCAAGTTTCCCCTTCAAACGATAACACCCTATCATAACTAAACACAATATCTTTAATTTTATTATTGCAAAGTGCACCGAAAATAACTGCACCCGTACCAACGGCTTTAGCAACCTTTTCTTTATCAGGTAAATTTGGGTTCTTTTGTTCAATAACGCTGTAAGCCTTTTCAATAGTCTTATTAATAACGTCTTCAAGTAAAACAACGTTGCCAGACCTTGTACTCATAGAACCACTTTCTAGTGAAACCATACCGTAAGCAACGTGGATTAAATCTTTAGCCCAGTCATTCCCCATAAGTTCTAAAACCTTAAAGAATTGCTTAAAGTGTAAGTTTTGTTGGTAAGCAACAACGTATAAGCACTTATAAAAATCATAAGTGTTTTTTCTATAATAAGCGGCAGCCATATCACGGGTAGCGTAAAGTGAAGACCCGTCTGACTTTAAAATTAAGCAAGGTGGCATATCGTATTCTTCTAAGTCTACGATAGACGCGCCGTCTGAAATTTTAATAAGGCCCTTTTCTTTTAACGCATTAACAACAGGCGCCATTTTATCATTATAAAAACTTTCGCCAGCGTAAGAATCAAACTCAACGTTTAATAATTTATAAATTTTATCAACTTCTTCTAAAGTGATTTTCTTAAACAATTCAAAAAGAGCGTTGCTTTCCTTATCGCCATCTTCAATTAACTTAAAGTAATGCCTTGCTTCATCATCTAATGCTGGGTTAAGTTTTGCTTCGTCGTGAAACTTAACGTAAATTCTAGTTAATTCTTTAAGCCTATCCTTTTCAACGGCTTCAAAACTAGACCAAAGTTTAAATGCAACGATAAGTTTACCAAACTGGGTACCATAATCGCCCAAATGGTTAATGCCAACAACCTTGTAGCCTAAAAACCTAAAGATTTTGCAAAGACTGCTACCTATTACGGTGGTGCTTAAGTGCCCGATATGGAAAGGTTTAGCAATGTTAATAGAAGAATAGTCAATACAAATAGTTTTGCCATTTCCCATA
>JAZRDW010000213.1:0-1978 GCA_045660505.1 Christensenellaceae bacterium
TTTGATGCAAAATTAAGTTTAGATATTCCAGAACCCATTAATGCAATAAGTTCTTCATTAACGATTTTAATAACTTGTTGCGTTGGGTTAAGGTTTTTAAGAATTTCTTGCCCAACAGCCTTTTCGCTAACCTTAGAAACAAAGTCTTTAACAACGCTAATATTAACGTCTGCTTCCAAAAGGGCAACGCGAACTTCACGCATAGCAGTTTTAATTTCTAACTCAGTAAGCCTGCCGTGCTTGGTTAGTTTACTGAAAATATGATTAAGTTTTTCAGATAACCCTGAAAATAACGCCATTATTCACCTATTAAACTTAAAAGTTCGCTTCTAGTATTATCATCTAATTTTAAAGCAAATTGCCTAAGTTTATCATTTTTTTCTTTCAAATGAAAAAGATTTTCATACTCATCTAACTTCTTTTTAACCATTTTAACAACGGCGTATACACTTTGGCGTGTATTACCATCAGGCTCAGCAATTTCTGCAAGCGATAAGTCATAATAATAATGGGAAGAAAAAATTTCCCTTTGCTTATCGGTAAGTAAGCCTTGATAAAGTTCAAAAAGTTCAATATATCTTAAATCTTTTTCCATAAAAAAACCAAAAGGCGTAAAGCAAATTTACTTTACACCCGTTATTATATAGTTTTTATTTAACCTTGTCAACTATTTTTTACTAATAATTAAAACATTTTAACCATCAAAAGGGTTAAAACAAACTTTCAACGTAGTCTTTAGCGTTAAAATCTTCAATATCGTCAATTTTTTCGCCCGTACCAACGAAAACTACAGGGACTTCTAATTCATAAGATAGTGAAACTATAAACCCACCCTTAGCAGTTCCATCAAGTTTAGTTAAAATTATGCCGTCAATACCGATTGCCTCGTTAAATACTTCCACTTGATTATATGCGTTATGACCTGTGGTTGCATCTAAAGCAATAAGTTTATAGTAGTTTGCATCAGGGTATTCCCTTTTAACAACCCTATCCATTTTCTTTAGTTCTTCCATTAAGTTAGCCTTAACGTGAAGTCTACCTGCCGTATCAATAATTAAAATATCCGTTTTCTTTGCTTTAGCAGATTCAATAGCATCAAACACAACGGCAGAAGCGTCTGCACCTTCGCTATGCTTAATAATTCTAACCTTAGCCCTATCAGCCCAAACTGAAAGTTGGTCGCTTGCGGCTGCCCTAAAAGTATCGGCGGCGGCTATTGTCACGCTTTTGCCTTGCTTAACGAACTTGTTTGCTAACTTCCCTATAGTAGTAGTTTTGCCAACCCCGTTAACCCCAACAACCATAATAACGGCTGGGGACTTAATTTCAAGTTTATCAGCATAATCAAGCGTTTCAAAAAGTTCGCTTTTTAATAAAGAAACAACGTAATCTTTATCCTTACACTTTTCTTTAATAGCCGTATCTTTAATTTCATCAACAATTTCCATAGTAGTTTTAACAGAAACGTCAGCAGAAATTAAAATATCTTCCAAATCGTCGTAAAAAGCGTCGCCAAGTTTGTTTTTAGCAAACAAATCATTGAGTTTTTTTCCTATGCCATCCCTTGTTTTGGTTAGCACTTCTTTTATTTTACTAAAAAATCCCATATATTCCTTAAATTAACTAGTTTTTTATGCCAAAGTTGAATCGCCTGTAATAGTAGCAACGTCAGATAGTTTAACAGAAACCATCTTAGAAACACCCTTTTCTTGCATGGTAACGCCGAACAATGCGTCTGCCATTTCCATAGTAGGTTTTCTGTGGGTGATAACGATAAATTGCGTTTCTTCGCTAAACTTTTGCAAATATCTTGCAAACCTATGAACGTTGGCTTCGTCTAGGGCTGCTTCAATTTCGTCAAGCACGCAGAAAGGCATTGGGCGAAGTTTTAATATTGAGAATAATATTGCTATTGCCGTTAAAGCCTTTTCCCCCCCTGATAAAAGTGAAAGTTTTTGTAGTTTCTTTCCTGGTGGTT
>JAZRDW010000214.1:0-1326 GCA_045660505.1 Christensenellaceae bacterium
GCCTTATGCCTATTTAAGTGTAGCACACTATACTTTGCAAACAAAGTCGTGTGTTTTTGCAGAACAAAAATGAAAAGACTAACGAAGTTTTCGTTAGTCTTTTATAATGTCTTAAAAATTCCTAAGGGATACGCCCTAATCGCAGTCCTTTCTTTTATTCTTTACCTATAAGTTCGTCAACGGAAATTTCAAATAAATCTGCAATTTCCCAAAGCATATCTATATCAGGCTCAACCTTGCCTGATTCCCAGTAAGATACTTTGCGTTGGGTAATGGATAGTTTATCTGCCAACTCTTGCTGTTTTAGCCCTTTTTGTAATCTTAAATTTTTTATATTATAAGAAAATTTGTTTTTCATAGTTAGATTATAGACAAAAAGTATCTATTTTAGTTGACATAGACAAAAATTGTCTATATAATACTTGTATATTTATACAATAGGAGGAAGTTTTATGCTTAACAATCTTTTATATTCGTATAGTAGTAATAACAATTACGGATATAGCACTAGCACAACAAGTAGTTTCACTTTTGGCACATTTTTAATTATCTTAATTGCGCTTGCAATTCCTATCACTTTTGGTATTATTGCCAAAAAAGAAGCAGAAAAGCAAGGTAGGGATGCAACAGGTTGGTTTTTCTTAGGCTTTTTCTTCTCTTTCAATGCATTAATAGCATTAAAAGTTTCAAAGGCTGCTGATGAAGAAGGACACGATAGTAAATGGTGGTCTTTTTTAGGTATCATTTTTGGTTTAGGTGCAATTATTGCGTTTGAAGCAGGCTTAAACGCTGAAAACAAACAACACGATTTTGACTGCTGGGTATTCCTTGGTTTAGTTGGTGGTTTAATTGCATTATTCGTTTCTTGTTTCTTAAAAACTTTTGATAGAAAAGAAACAGTTGCAATTGAATCAAACACTAAAAAAGATATACCTACAACACCAGCTAATGCTTGGTATTGCAAACAATGTGGGGCAAAAAATCTTAATAGCAATTTATATTGTGGTGTTTGTAGCGCTAAAAAATACTAATAACTAAATAACTATTAAAAGGTAGGCTAAAAGCCTACCTTTTTTCTTTTTGTATTTTAATATTTTAATTTTACCCGTTATGTGTTCCGTTGCAAAAACAATTTCCCCAGTTGGTGGTTGTTAAAAGTGCTAAAAGCAATAACAGTTGGGTGGAATTTATTGTGTTATTAGTCGTTAGTAAAAATAAAAGCGCAATTAAAACAATGTTGTTTGAATTCATTTTTATTTCCCCCTTTATTTATAAAAAATAAAACATTTTACCATAAAATATAATATGCGACAAATACCTTAAAAA
>JAZRDW010000215.1:0-3375 GCA_045660505.1 Christensenellaceae bacterium
TTGCTTACTTTATTTACACGATAGGCACACTACTTGTTGCACCAAACACCTTAAATATTTTAGGTGCTATTATAGGGCTAATAGCCGTTTTAATAATTATAACAATAGTCACAATTTTAATTATTAAAGCAAACAAAAAGAAAAGTGAAGATGCTTTAGATAAACAATAAAAGGATATTTTTATGGAAAATATTATTGTAATATTAGTTTTACTTGCTATTATAGGGTTAATAATTTGGTATTTAGTAGCGAAGAAAAAGCGTGGCGAAAAGTGTATTTGTTGCCCTTACGCTAAGCAATGCAACAATAATACCGACTGCAAGTGTAATAATGAAAATAAATAATTAAAAGAAATAATTAAAAGGCTAGTAATTTTACTAGCCTTTATTTTTTAGTTAATAATTTTAAGCAATTTTTTGAAAAACCCTAACTGCTAAAACGGTCATATCATCATTTTTTAATCCGTTGTTTAGTTCAACTGCCTTATTAAGTAAGTCATCACTAAGCGTTTGTGGGTTTTTAGCAGGGATTGAACGCAAAAAGTCAATAATTTCCCCAGAAGAAGAAAAGGCGTCTGAAATTCCATCGGTAATTAAAATTATAATATCCCCATCGTTTATAGTTGTTGAACAAACGGAAGGTTTAAGTTCATCAATAATACCTAAAGGTAAGGTGTTGCCTTCAACAATTCTAACGCCTTTTTCGCCAACGATAAAGCCGTAAGGAGCGCCGTATTTTATAAAGTCTGCCGTGCTTGTTTTTAGGTCAATAACAGATAGGTCCAAAGCAGTAAAACTATCTTCTAAATTAATTGATAAAAGTTTATTTACGGTGTTTAATATTAGTTTAGAATTTAGCCCTGCTTTATAAAAACTTTCTATTAACGATAGGGAAGTTGAAGAAATGTTTTCAGCCTTAATTCCACTACCCATACCGTCGGATAGGGCAATAAGCAGTCTATCGTTAGAAAGCCTTGTGACAGAGTGCGTGTCGCCACTTTTTATAGACCCGTCTTTAACGGCAAAAGATAACCCGTAAACTGCGTCAAATTTACTTGCGCACTTAAACGATAAAAAGCATTTTCCATCACTAATTTCAGTTTTTTCATCTAGCACCATTTGGCAGTTTAAATGGTTAGAAATTATTGATTGAATTTGCATAATAGAAAATTCATCCATAATAACTATTAAACTAAGCGAAAGTCTATCTTCTTCCCCATAAATTAAAACTTCGTTTATCTTAAAGCCTTTTTTGAATAAAATATCTGCTAAACTGCGTTCTAGTCTGCTTTGATATTTTAAGAAAGTCCCTGTGTCTAAAGCAAGCGTTCTTAAAACTTCGCTAACCCCTTGCGCTTGAATAGCCAAAATATCTCTACCACTTTTTAGGTTAGCGTTTTCAATTGCGTAAGCACGGAAGTCCACTAAAAGTTTATTTAAGCCGTAAATAATATTGTTTGGGCGCTTGCAAATATCACCTAATTCTTTAGGTAAATCTATTAGTGAAAGTTTGCCTTTTGCAAACCCTATATCTATCATTTTTGCTAGCCCTATATTTAAGGTTTTATCTTGTTTTTTGCATTTTAATTTATGTTCGCAATCTTCACAAGCGCTAGTTAAAATTTGCTTTTGCATAAGTTCTTTAGCCTTTTCTTCGGTAATAGAATTTTTTTCAAAGGCATTAAAAGCCCCAGCCATTTCGCTAAACGCACCAGACAAGTCAAAAAGTTTACCAGAGATAGAAAGCCTATTTCTATTAATAGTTTGCCTAACTAACTGCCTTTCCCTAAAAGAATATAGGGTTTCCTTTAACTTTTTTAGTGGTGGGGTTGGTATTATGCAAAATATAACGGTACCTGCTAAAAGAGAAATAAAATCTATAAGTAAATAACTTGAATATACGCCAAAAACTAATTGAATTAAATAGTCTGCCATTAAAATTGATAGGGCAGATAGATACCTTGAAATAGGGAATAAACTTTCAGCGCAAAGTGATAAGGTTAAATAGATTGAAATATAAACTATATCATTATAATAAAGTGCAAAACTTACGCCTAACACACAAGAAAAAATCGTGCTAACACCCGTTCTAAAAAGGTAGCAAACAAGTAAAATTAATAGTGCGCTTACACTTCTAAAAAGGTATGGGGAAATAAGGTTACTTAAACCAAGCCCAAAAAGGCTGGTTAAGGTTGCTAAAGAAATTAGTTCTTCAAAACCCAACTTAAATTTTAACCCCTTTTCACTAATCGCTTTGCCACTAATTAAACATAAAAAGGTTAAAATTATGGTTAAAAGGGTGGTTAATATGCGTTTTTCTAGTGAGTAAACTATTAAAGTATCCCCTAAAAAGACAAAAGGAAGCATACCGATAAGGGCTGAAGTTGTCATTTCAAGCCTAATGGTTTTTGCAGTTTTTTTATAAATTAACGCAATAATTATGCTAAAAACCCCTAAAATTGCTTGTGACGCTAAAAGCCCCGTTGCCCCTAAAGTTAAAAATGAAAGTAGATAAATTATAAACGTTGGTATATAAGAAAACCCCAAAGCAATTGCCGAAATAAACGCACTTGCAGAATAGGGCAAAATATCCTTTTCAAGTTTGTTAAAAACAACGAATATTAAAAATAAAAACAAATATTTTATAACACAAATATAATCAATAGATTTACGAATTTTTTTCAAAATTTTTCTCCTTTTATTGACTTAAAACTAAAAATCATTATATAATATATTTAATAAAGAATTTTGTTTTTATTTAGCGTAAAATATCAAAATAAAAGTTAAAAAATAGGCAAATAATAAACAAATTTAATATTCTATATAAATAAAACTATTGATATATTAGTTGCTTAAATAGGATAAAAAAGTGTAGAATAAAATTACTAAATTTTTTAAAGGTGAATTATGATTAAAGTTGGTATTGTTGGTTATGGCAATTTAGGTAAAGGGGTTTGCCTTGCAGTTAATAGCGCAAGCGATTTAGAGTGTGTTGGCATTTTTACAAGGCGTTCTCCAGAAACACTTAAACCTATTGTAGATTTCCCTGTTTATAGCATTAACGATTTATTTAAATTCAAAGGACAAATTGACGTCCTTTTATTGTGTGGTGGTAGCGCAACTGATTTACCTAACACTACTAAAGAATATCTTAAAGATTTTAATACGGTGGATTCTTTTGATACGCACGCAAAAATCCCAGAATATTTTGATACGTTAGATAAGGTTGGTAAAGAAAATAATACCCTTTCAGCAATAAGTATCGGTTGGGACCCAGGTTTGTTTTCAATAACAAGAATGTTGTTCGGTGCAATTTTACCTAACGGTAAAGATTATACTTTTTGGGGCAAGGGTGTTTCACAAGGGCATAGCGACG
>JAZRDW010000216.1:0-1839 GCA_045660505.1 Christensenellaceae bacterium
TATATTGAACGCCGTGCAGACCCATCAATGTTTGATATTTCAGGGTTAAAGGTAGTTGGAAGAAGAATTTCAAACGAAATAATTTCTGTGTTTGAAGAATTAACAGGCGAACTTAAGAGTGAAGGTTTATTAGAACACGAAACTGTTGAATTATCACTTCCATTAAGAAGAGTAACCATTAGCGAATATGAAAACGCTATTGAACAAATTGATAGGTTTATTGAAAAGAATAGGGGAAGAAGAATTTCTTTTGAAGATAATGCTAGCATGCATATTCACTCTGGAACTATTTCTAGATATGAATTACAACAAAAATACAATACCTTTAAGATAGAAGTTCATATTGCAAGGTTTGGCGATATTGCTATTGCAACAAATCCATTTGAATTATTCTTAGATTACGGCAATCAAATTAGGGCAAGAAGTAAGGCAAAACAAACCTTCCTTATCCAACTTGCTTGTGGTGCTGAAGGTTATTTGCCAACTAAAAAGGCTGAAGAAGGTAGCCACTATTCAGCATACGTTTCAAGTGGTTTCACAGGAAGCGTTGGCGGTGAAATTTTAGTTAGGGAAACCTTAGAAAGAATTAACAACAAATTTTAATAGGTGAAAAATGAGTAAAAACTTACTTGGCGTTGACTTTGGAACGACTGCGTTAAAGGCTTGCTTGTTTAACGAAAAAGGCGAACTTTTAGCATCAGAATCAGCACAATATACGCTTATAACTAAAGGGGATTTTATTGAATTTCCTGCAGAAGAATTTTATAAGGTTTTTATTGAAACTATTTCTAAAATTACCGCTAAATTTAAGGTAGACGCTTTAGCCGTTGATACGCAAGGCGAAACTATGATAGTTTTAGATAAAGACGGAAACCCTTTAATGAACGCAATAATTTGGCTTGATAATAGGGCTGACAAGCAAGCCAAAGAGATGGAAGATTATTTTGGGTTAGAAAAGATATATAATTTAACAGGTCAAGCAGAAGTCCCTGCGGGTTATCCTGCGCCAAAGATTAAATGGCTTAAAGATAATCAACCTGAAATTTTTAACAAGGCAGACAAGTTTTTATTGTTAGAAGATTATATTTTATATCGTTTAACGGGTAAGTTTAATTCTTCACGCTCATTATATTCATCTTCACTGCTTATGAATATACACACTGGCGAATATATCCCAGAAGTTCTTGTTTATTTGGGTATTACCCAAAGTCAATTACCAACATTAAAAGAAAGTGGCGAAGTTGTTGGGGAATATATGGGAATTACCGTTGCAACTAGTGCGTTAGACCAAATTGCAGGGGCAACGGGCGCAGGCGTTGTTAAAGAAGGTATTATGAGTGAAACAACGGGGACTGCCTTAGCAGTTTGTGCGCTTACCGAAAAGTTCCCACCATATTATAACGACTTAAAGGTTTCAGTTTACTACGTTAGAAAGGGCGTTTATTGTTTACTTATGTGGGCGCCAACGGCTGGGGCTGTGTTAGAGTGGTATAAGAAAAACTTCTGTGAAAACCTTTCTCTTAAAGAAATTGATGATTTGGCAAGTGCTATTCCAGAAGGTAGCGAAGGCTTGATTGCACTTCCACATTTATGTGGAACTGTTATGCCAGAAAATCAATCTAATGCAAAAGGTGTGTTCTTTGGGGTTGAACGTAAACACAGTAGGGCGCATTTTGCACGCGCAATTATGGAATCAGTTGCGTATATGATTAGAGAATTCGTTGAATATATGGGTATTTCTTTAGATGAAATCCGTTCAATGGCTGGTGGCGCAAAAAGTAAACTTTGGTGTTCAATTAAATCTAATTTGTTAAATAAAAACATTGTCACCTTAAAAGA
>JAZRDW010000217.1:0-1865 GCA_045660505.1 Christensenellaceae bacterium
TAGAGCAATCTAAACTAGCCGAAATATGCGCTAAAAAATTAAAGCCGTTTAATAGGTTTTTGTTTGGCGAATTACCCGATAAAGCAAACGACTATATGTCAATGAATATTTCGGCAAATATTTTGGGTATGAGTGGCGCAACCACCCCTTTTGGCATTAAGTCTATTTTAGAACTTGAAAAGCACCCAAACACCGAATACGCAATCGCTATGTTTTTTGTTATTAACGCAACAAGCATTCAACTTATACCGTCTTCAGTTTTGGCTTTAAGGTCTTCACTAAATTCTTGTTCGCCATCAGACATAATTTTACCAACTATATTAGCAACACTTTTATCTTCGGTTATAGGTGTTTTACTAGTTAAAATTTTCGTTAAAAGGGGTAAAAAATGAGTAAATATTTAATGCCTATTTTGTTTATTTTTATATTCCTTTATTCGGTGTTTAAAAAGGTTAAGGCTTACGACGCTTTTACTCAAGGGGTTAAGGGAAGTGTGCCACTTGCTATGAGCATTTTTCCCTATTTAGTTAGCATATTTGTTCTAACTGAACTATTTGAGCAAAGTGGCTTATCCAATTTGTTGACAAGCCTATTATCCCCTGTGTTTAACCTGTTTGGAATACCTAAAGAATTAACTAAGTTAGTTTTAATTAAACCCTTTTCTGGGAACGGGGCTTTAGCACTTTTAACCGATATTTATAACACCTATGGTGTAGATAGTTATTTATCAAGGTGCGCTTCAGTTATTTACGGCAGTAGTGAAACGGTTTTTTACATAGCGTCAGTTTATTTTGCAGGGGCAAAAACTAAAAAACTTTTTACCCCCATTATCATTTCACTTTTCGCTTCGTTTTGCTCTTGTGTATTTGCTTGTTTTGTTTGTAAAATACTATAAAAAAGGACTGCTATTTAGCAGTCCTTTTTAATATAATTATTTATTTGTTTTTAGGCTTTTTTAGACCTATCTAATTCAACTAATTTTTCAATAATTTCATCTAACTTAATAGCACCTAACTTACCTTCTTTTCTAGAAGAAACAGATACGGTATTATCTTCAACTTCCTTATCGCCAACAACGAATTGATATGGAACTTTTTCCATAGTTGCTTCCCTGATTTTATAGCCGATAGTTTCGTTTCTATTATCTGCTTCAGCCCTAATGCCAACTGCTTTAAGTTTTTCAACAATTTGATTAGCGTAATCAGCAGTTCTGCTTGTTAAACTTAATACCTTAACTTGAACTGGGCAAATCCAGAATGGGAATGCACCTGCATATTTTTCAATAAGCATTGCTAATGTTCTTTCATAGCAACCGATAGAACTTCTGTGGATAACGAAAGGATATTGTTTTTCGCCATTTTCATCAATATAAGTCATATCAAAACTATGTGCTGCAGCAAAGTCTAATTGAATAGTAATAATCGTATCTTCTTTGCCGTAAACGTTCTTTGCTTGAACGTCAAGTTTAGGGCCGTAGAAAGCGGCTTCATCATCTGCTTCAACGTAGTCAATACCGATATCGTCTAAAATTTCTTTCATAAGTGCTTCGGTTTCGTTCCAAGCCTTATCGTTATCAATATACTTACTCTTATTTGATTTGCCACGCTTACTGAAACGGAAAAAAACGTCTTCACGCATACCCAAGCAATCTAAGAAATAATAACTTAATTCTAAACAACGCTTAAATTCTTCTTCAACTTGTTGTGGCGTACAAACTATATGCCCGTCTGATAAAGTGAATTGACGCACCCTTATTAAACCGTGCATTTCACCACTTGCTTCCTTTCTAAATAGGGTTGCAGTTTCACTATAACGGCAAGGTAAATCTCTATAACTCTTTAAGCCGTTCTTATAAATTTGATATT
>JAZRDW010000218.1:0-1705 GCA_045660505.1 Christensenellaceae bacterium
GCAATATATATTAGCATTTTCAAGCCACTCTTTAATTATATTGAGTTATTTTTTTATTTATTAACTATTGCAAAATAAAGTTAAATGTTATATAATATGTATAAAATAATAGTTAAAATTGTTAAAGGAGTTTTAATGAAAAACGTTTTAATCACAGGTGGTGCTGGTGGCATAGGCAAAGGCATTACCAAAAAATTTATTGATGAAGGATATTTTGCTTACGTTTTAGATTACGACAAAACGGCTTTGCAATCAGTAAAAGAGCAATTTGGCGATAACTGTAGATGTCTTTTATTAGACGTTACCAACTTCAAGTGTTTAGAAGAAACTCTATTAACCTTACCTAACTTAAACTACGTTATAACCTTAGCAGGTAGGGCGTTAGATAATGAGTGGCTTCCATTTGAAGAACAAAACTACTGTGATTTAGAAAAATCTATAAAAGTTAACCTTTTAGGGCATATCAACACCATTAAGGCAAGTTTGCCACTTCTTAAAAAGGCAAATGGCGATAAAGCAATTGTAATGATATCTTCAATAAACGCAAAGCAAGGCTTTGGCTTACCAGCATATAGCGCTGCAAAAAGTGGGCTTTATGGCTTTATGAACGCTTGCGTAAAAGAATTTGGAAATATGGGCATAAGGATAAACACCGTTTCCCCTGGCACAGTTATAACTGAGGCAACAGAAAAAGAACCTAAAAACTTTGAAAAATTATTAAAAGGTAGCCCACTAAATAAGTTCGCCACCATAGAAAACGTTGCCGACGTAACTTTTGCATTGTGCAATACCTTTGACGGGATTACGGGCGAAGATATCGTTATTGACTGTGGGCAAAATAAATTTCGCTAATAACCATTACGGAGATTATTATGTTTGATGTTATTTGGGACCTTTTACTACTTATAGTTCCCATTATTATAGGTTATCTTTTTAACGTTTTTAGAGAATACTTTAAGAAGAAAACTATTAAAGAGTTATTGCGTTTTGAAAACGAAAAAGATGAAACGCCTGATATAAACTGCTTTACGGCTAACCCAGGCATTAGGGATAGTGGTGAACTTGTAGAACTTGGCTACGTTTTTGAATATATGGCAATAGGTGAAATTAAGTCTAAATTTTACGAAGTTTTACCTAACGGCACAAATATTAACGTTAACATGTCAAACTTAGAGTTTGAAAAAATTACCCCTACCCTATTAAAGAATAATTTAGTAGTTATAGGTGGGCCATTCCACAATTCAGTTACAAGGGATTTATTTTCAAGAATAGATAATTTACCTTTTCACTTTGAAGAAGACGCTAGTTTAGTTTATACATACGAAGACGGAAGAACTGATAAATACACCCCTAATTTATACGACCCAAACAAAAATAAAGATGGGAATTCTTTTTTTGATAACGATTACGCACTAATATTAAACATTAAAAACCCTTACGATATAGGCAAGCGAATTATTCTAATTGCAGGTTGTAGGTCGGTTGGTTGTTATGGCGCTGCAGTATATTTAACCGAACACCTAGATGATATTAAAAACAAAATTAAAAGTGATGAATACGCTTTGGTTATAACGTGCAACGGCGAAAAAGAAAACCTAGTAGGCAAACCTAAATTTTGCAACTACTATCCACTAGAAATTAAATATAAAAAGTAAGTTTTTATTTATATAGGTTAAATGTAAAAATGGCAAAATTAGGATTTTTA
>JAZRDW010000219.1:0-1190 GCA_045660505.1 Christensenellaceae bacterium
GTTAGCAGCAGTAGTGACAATTTTTCTTTGTGGAAGTTTACCCTTAATTGTTTCTGATAAAGATTTTAATGGGTCGCCAGCACCAGTAACACGCATAGCGGCATAAACGTAACTTCTACCTGACAATGGGTCACGGATAGCACCACCGAAAGGTTCAATTTCAGTTGGGTGGTTGTGTGTTTCGTTTTTGAATAATAATAACCAATCTTGTAATTCGCCGTTAACGTTAACCTTAATTTTAACCGTACAAGCGTTAATTTCTTCAGAATCATCAATCTTAGGTAATGCACCCGTTGCCTTATGGTATCTTGTAGCAATAGTTGCTAAATCCATAAGATTAATAGGTTTTGTGCGGTTTAATTGTTTTCTTGTATCTAAATAATCTTGATAAATACTTTCTGCAAGTTCATCTTCAAACTCTGCATTTTCAATAGTAGTTAAGAAAGTGGTGTGACGGCAATGGTCTGACCAGTAAGTATCAATCATTTTAATTTCAGTAATAGTTGGGTCACGGTCTTCACTAACGAAATATGCTTGCAAGAACTTTAAGTCGTCTAAATCCATTGCTAAACCTTTTTCTTTTAAGAAGATAGCCAAACCTTGTTGGTCTAAACCATTAAAGCCAACTAAAGTTTCAACACTTTCAGGCAAGTCATAAGTTAAAGCCAAAGTTTGCTTTTCACTTAAATCTGCTTCCCTACATTCAACAGGGTTGATAACGTAGTTTTTAATAGCAGTAAGTTGTTCGCTAGTTAACTTGCCGTTAATAGCATAAACCTTTGCAGTTTTAACAACAGGGCGATTGCCTGCTGAAAACAATTGAATACATTGTGCAGCAGAGTCTGCCCTTTGGTCAAATTGACCTGGCAATGGTTCAACTGCAAAAATATAATCAGCGTTAGGTAATTTTTCAAAAGTATCGTCAATTTGTGGTTCAGAGAATACTGCGTTAATGCACTTATCAAAAAGTTCTTTTTCAATATCTTCCACGTCATAACGGTTAATAACTTTTAGACTTTCAATGCCTTCAATTTTCAAAAGGCTTTCTAATTCATTTTTTAATGAAGACGCTTCGTTAGCGAATTCTTCTTTTTTAGCAACGTAAATTCTATATACCATAATTATTTTCCTTCCTTTACTTTTAATGCACGTCCACCAATATCTGAACGATAGTAAGCATTTTCAAAGTG
>JAZRDW010000220.1:0-5917 GCA_045660505.1 Christensenellaceae bacterium
CGCCGAGGAGCTGTTCTTTGAGCATGGTGAATGCAACCGAGTCGCTGGGCGTAATCGTCTTTTCGTCTTCGATAAAGTCGCCAAGGTGGCTGTCTTCTTCTTCACCGATAGGCGTTTCTAATGACACAGGGTCTTGTGCTATTTTTTGAATTTCAATAACCTTAGAAACGTCAATTTCCATTTCTTTAGCAATTTCTTCAGGTTGTGGTTCCCTACCTAATTCTTGCAATAATCTTCTTGAAACCCTAATAAGTTTATTAATCGTTTCAACCATGTGAACAGGGATACGAATTGTTCTTGCTTGGTCTGCAATAGAACGAGTTATTGCTTGGCGAATCCACCATGTTGCATAAGTTGAGAACTTAAAGCCCTTTTGATAATCAAATTTTTCAACGGCTTTCATTAACCCTAAATTACCTTCTTGAATTAAATCCAAAAATTGCATACCACGGCCCATATATCTTTTTGCGATAGAAACAACAAGCCTTAAGTTTGCTTCTGATAAAAGCCTTTTTGCTTGTTCATCACCTTCCATCATACGCCTAGCAAGTTCTGTTTCTTCATCAGGTTGCAAAAGTGGAACTTTACCTATATCTTTAAGATACATTTTAACAGGGTCGTCCATACTGATTTCTTTAAGAAGTTGGTCGTAAATATCTTTATCGCGTTCAACTTCATCAATAATTTGCACGCCTGAATCATCAAACAACTTATAAATTTCTTCCATTTGTTGTGGCGTTACTTGGAACTTATCAATTTTATCTAGTAATTGAGAAGTTAACACACTACCACTACGCTTGTGTTCTGTAATAAGGTTGCCAACTTCAACTAATAATTCAACGGGTAAAATATCTTCTTCTACAGGTGCTTTCTTATTAGTCTTTTTAGTGCTGACTTTATCTTCCATTTTTGTTCCTCCTGTGGGGGTAGCCCACCTTTTAATCTATTTATATTGTTTTTTGTTTAATAATAACTTGGTAATTTCGCTAGTTAGTTCACGCCTTTTTGCCGTATCTTTTTCCGTTTCAAACATTTTTGTTAGGTATGAAATCTTTTTATCAATGGTTGCTTTTTTTAATGTTTTAACACAATCAAAAAAGTATACTGCTTGGTCAAAAGCCTTGTTTTCTTCACTTTCCATACCCGCTATGCGTGAAAGTTCATCTTCACACTCTTCGCTTAAAGTTTCAAATAAATCTGAAAACTGTGGTCTTTTTCCTTCTTTTTGTTTAGAAAGAATATATTGCTGTATTTCGGTGTGCATAGGTAATTCAAACTCAAGTTCGCTTAAGTTAGTTTCCATTGCGTATTTTTTAGAAAATAGGTATGATGCTAGAATAAATCTAGATGCTTTCCTTTCCTTATCGCCTATATTATCGTTAAACTGTGGCGTGTCCACCTTTTGAACTTCTACGCTATCTTCTTTAATGCTATATAACTCACGTTTTAAGGCTTCAAAGGTTGTGCCTGTTATATCACGCACCACCTTTAATAAGTCTTCTTGTTCGGTTGCAGACTGGCTTTCCCTTATAACCCTTAATGCGTTTGATGCAAACTTACGCTTTCCGTCAACAGAATTTGTATCGTACGTGCGCTTTAATATTTCCAACTTAAAGTCAATTAAAGGCATTGCGTTATCTAATAGGCGTTTATATCCATCATAGCCTTGATTTTTAATAACGTCGTCCGGGTCAGCCCCGTCTGGTAAAGAAACAACCTTAACTTCTAAACCTTCTTCCTTTAATATTTCTAAGCCACGGATTGCCGCTTTTTGCCCTGCAAAGTCCCCGTCATAACTGATGAACACTTTATCGGTATATCTTTTTAAAATTCTTGCTTGGTCTTTGGTTAACGCCGTACCCATAGTTGCAACAACGTTGCCAAAACCTGCTTGGGAAAGTGACACAACGTCTAAATGCCCTTCAACCATTATTACGGAATCTAAGCCCCTATCGTTTTTAATCTTCTTTAAGTTGTTTAGGTTAAAGAAAGTTTTGCCCTTTATAAAAACCTGGGTTTCTTTAGTGTTTATATATTTTTGTTCTTTTATTCCGTCAATTCTTCTTCCAACGAAAGCGACAACGTTGTTAAACTGGTCTATTACAGGGATAATTAAACGGCCACCCAACCAGTCAAAAACTCTACCGTCCTTTTCACCACAAGCGCCGGATAAAACCATTTCTTCATTAGTATACCCTTTTAACTTTAAATGTTGTGGCAAAGAAGAAAAATCTAAAGATGCGCCTATGCCAAACTTATTTATAGTATCGTTAGTTAGTTTTCTATTTAAGGCGTATTCATAGTGCTTAGCACCCTTTTCGCCCCTAAGATTTTGAAGATAGAAAATAGCAGTTTCCCTTAAAATTGCATAAAGCCTTTCACGAAGTTTTTTCTGCTGTTTAATCTTTTCATCATCATATTGAACTTCTGGTAGTGGAATTTTTGCCCTTTCTGCTAAGAACTTAATTGCATCAGCAAAATCAAGCGATTCAATTTCTTTAACAAAAGTTATAACGTCCCCACTCTTATGGCAACCAAAACAATAGAAAAACTGCTCGTTTGAGTTAACAGAAAAGGACGCCGTCTTTTCATGGTGAAAAGGGCATCTTCCCCAAAAATTACTTCCACGTTGCTCTAACTGAACGTATCTAGAAATAACGTCAACTATATCGTTTTTTTGTTTTAGTTCATCTAAGAACTTAATGTCATAACCTTTCATTTATTATAACTTCCAATTATTTGGTATAAAAATTTCCTTAAAAGTGTTAACTGCGTAAATATCACTCATACCTGATATATAGTCACACAAAACCGTTTCTTTACTTTCACTTAAAAGCATATTTTGATAATTTTGTGGCAACTTATCAGTATTATCAAAGTAATATTCATATAAAGCAGTAAGCATTCTATCTGCCCTTTTTTCTTCTTCCTTAAAGGTTTTATCATTATAAACCCTTTCAAACATAAAGTTACGGAGTTCAAAGGTCGCTAAGTAAATTTCTTCTTCCATAGCAACTTTATTCTTGCCTTCACTCTCTTTTAGAATAGAAAAAAGCATTGTGTTTATTCTTTCCCTTGAAGTTAAACCTAAAAGTTCTTTTGTAGTTTTAGGTAAATCTTCTTTAGTGATTATTCCGCCCTTAATCGCGTCGTCAATATCGTGGTTAATGTAAGCAATTTTATCGGCAATGCTAACGGCTTTACCTTCTAGGGTTTTTGGGCTAGAATTCGTTTTATGGTTAATAATTCCATCAACAACTTCCCTAGTTAAATTTAAGCCTTTGCCACCATTTTCTAAAATATCAACCACCCTACCAGACTGAATATTGTGCTTAAAGCCGTTTGGGTTAAGTTTGTTTAAGGTGCGTTCCCCTGCATGCCCGAAAGGGGTATGCCCTAAATCATGCCCTAAACTAATGGCTTCAGTTAAATCTTCATTAAGCCCTAACATATTTGCAATACTTCTAGCAATTTGTGAAACGTTTAGGGTGTGGGTTAATCTTGTTCTATAATGGTCGCCTTCAGGCGAAAAGAAAACTTGCGTTTTATTCTTTAATCTTCTAAACGCCTTACAATGAATAATCCTATCCTTATCCCTTTGAAAATCCGTTCGCATAGGGCAAGGTTCTTCGTAAACAAGCCTACCCACCGTATTTACAGATTTGCACGCATAAGGCGATAAAAACATTTCTTCTTTTTGAATTGTTTTTTGTTTCATACCTTTTCCATTTTTTAGATAAAATTTATCGTTACGAATATTAATACGCTTTTTGTTCCCCGTTTCCCTTTTTTTATTTAAACATTTATTAAATTATTTATTATATTTTTGTAAAAAAATAAAGCGAGAAAGTTTTTTATAGTTCTTTCCCGCTATTTAACTTAATTTTTTAAGATTTTATTTAAGAACTGACCTGTAAAACTTTCCTTTATATTAGCAACTTCTTCAGGCGAACCCGTTGCTATTACTTGTCCACCGTCCGTTCCACCTTCAGGACCTAAATCAACAATATGGTCGGCAAGTTTTATAACGTCTAAATTATGTTCTATTATAATTATAGTGTTGCCTGCTTGTTGAAGTTTCTTTAACACGCCACAAAGTTTATCCACGTCATAACTATGAAGTCCTGTAGTAGGTTCATCTAGAATATAAAGTGTTTTACCCGTTGAACGCTTTGCTAACTCTGTTGCAAGTTTTACCCTTTGGGCTTCGCCACCAGATAAAGTGGTTGAACTTTGACCAAGTTTTATATAACCTAAACCAACGTCTTTAAGCGTTTTAATCTTATTATATATGCTTGATATAGGCGCAAAAAATTCGCACGCTTCTTCTACCGTCATATTCAAAACGTCAGCAATATTTTTGCCTTTATATTTAACTTGCAAAGTTTCCCTATTATACCTAAGTCCACCACAAACTTCACAAGGCACGTACATATCAGGTAAAAAGTGCATTTCAATTTTAATAATGCCGTCACCTTCGCAATGTTCGCACCTACCACCTGCAACGTTAAATGAAAATCTGCCCCCTTTATACCCACGCTCTTTTGCATCAGGGGTTGATGCAAACAACTCACGAATAGCAGAAAACACGCCCGTATAGGTTGCAGGGTTACTTCTTGGCGTTCTGCCGATAGGCGATTGGTCAATAGCAATAACCTTATCAAAATGTTCTATCCCTTGAATTTCACTATACTTGCCGTCACGAAGTTTTGCACCGTTTAGCCTTGATGCTAAGGCGGGGTAAACTATTTCGTTTACTAATGAACTTTTACCACTACCAGAAACGCCTGTTACTGCCGTTATTAACCCAACAGGGAAACAAACACTTATATTTTTAAGGTTATTTTGCGTTGCGCCTATAACTTTTAAGCATCGGCCGTCTGGGACTTTTCTTATGCTAGGAACTTCTATCTTTCTTCTGCCTGATAAATAGTCCCCCGTGATAGAACGCTTTTCATTAATAATATCTTCAATACTGCCCGTTGCTACAATTTCCCCACCGTGAACACCTGCTTTAGGGCCTATATCTACTATAAAATCGGCTGAACGCATTGTATCTTCATCATGTTCAACAACTATTAGTGAATTGCCTAAATCACGGAGTTTTTTTAAGGTGTTTATAAGTTTTTCGTTATCCCTTTGGTGCAACCCTATACTAGGTTCATCAAAGATATATAAAACGCCCGTTAAACCACTACCTATTTGTGTTGCAAGCCTTATTCTTTGGGCTTCGCCCCCAGATAGGGTTGATGCGCTACGAGATAAATTTATATAACCTAAACCTACGTCAATTAAAAAGTTTAGCCTTGCTTTAATTTCCTTAATAATAGGGGAAGCAATTAGACTATCAACCGTGCCGAACTTTAAGTCACAAACGAATTTATTTAATTCCACAACAGACATATCGGTTAGTTCTGCAATATTTTTATCACCTATGGTGACTGCTAGGGCTTCTTTTTTAAGTCTTCTACCCCCACAAGTGCTACATGGCGAAAAGGTCATATACCTTTCAATTTCACTCTTAGTATAATCGCTTGAAGTTTCACGGTATCTTCTTTCTAGGTTAGGGATAATACCTTCCCAAGTGGATTCATAACTGCCATTAAAAGTTTTTGTGTTGTATTCAATTTTAACAACTTCACTTCCACTACCGTAAAGCAAAATATCGTAAATATGTTTAGGTAAATCTTTAACTGGAACATCTAAACTAAAGCCGTAATGTTTTGCAAGGGCGTTAAAATATAGTTGGGTCATTTTTCCCTTATCTAAGTTCCAACCACTAACGGTCATTGCACCTTCCCTTAACGTTTTAGTTTTATCTTTAACAATTAAGTCTTCATCAATCTTATTTGTAAAACCAAGCCCAGCGCAATCAGGGCAAGCGCCGAAAGGATTATTAAATGAAAATAAGCGTGGC
>JAZRDW010000221.1:0-4444 GCA_045660505.1 Christensenellaceae bacterium
AACGACATGGCTACGATCCGACTTATTTTAGGTGCATTAGCCTTTTTGGGGTACAGCATAATTAACATTAAGCCAACTTATACAGCAAGTCGTTCTTATATTTTAAGAACAACCATGGCAGATGGAAGTCAAGCAAACCAAGCAACTTTAGCAAAAAAATATTTTTCTACTGTTGAAAAACTTATTATAAGTCCTAACACTTTATCAGAAGTTAATTCTGCTTATAAGCAAGACCAGGTTGAAAATGGCATTGCTTTAGAAGATATTGAATATCTTTCAAGTGGTAATATCAGTGTTATTTATCAAGACACGAGTTTGATTTTTAAGGTTACCTATACAGATATTAGTCAAGCAAAGGCTATTGAAAAATTATCTATATTAGTTGAAACTTTCCGTTATTCAGATATTTTTAAGGAAGGTATTATGGCTAGTGACGTTCAGTTGATTGAAACGCAAACGAAACAATATTGGGTGGTAGAAAAAAATACCGTTTACGCTAAATACACTGCTCTTGGAGCTATAGTTGGTTTTGCTATTTCAATAGTAATAATTACTGCAATTTATGTTTTTGACAATAAGATAAGGGATAAAAAAGAATATGAAGAACTAACAGGTGTTGGCGTAATTGCATATATTGCAAAAGAAAAAGGACCAAAACAAAAAGAAGAAGAATAAAAACAAACGCTGTGAAAACAATTCACAGCGTTTTAATTTTTGTTTAGTTTATAAATTAAAATTCATCAATTTGACTTTCAAACTTATCAAAAAGGTTATATCTTTCTGGATGGATAAGTGCGGTAAACATCATATCACGAACGTTAGGAATATTTTTTGCAATATTACTAACAACGTCTTTAACGTATTCACGCTTGGTTAATTTGTTTGCTGGGCAACAACTTTTTACAATAGGTAAGTTTTTGCTATAAGAAACGATATCAATTTCTTTAGTATAAATCATAGGTCTAATCATAGTTAAACCTATTTTATCCAAATAACTTTTTGGTGCAAAGGTTGAAAGTCTGCCTTCATAAAAAAGTGATAATAAAAGGGTGTCAATTAAATCGTCGGCATGGTGACCTAAAGCAACCTTATTGCAACCTTTTTCCTTAGCCAAGTTGTTTAGCGCCCCTTTACGCATTTTTGAACATAAAGCGCAAGGGTTAGTTTCCTTTCTAATATCAAAAACAATTTTACCTATGTCGGTTTTTTCTATATAATAATCCACCCCTAAACTATCGCACAAATCTTGAATAGGTGCAAAATCCGTTTTATTATTTTCAAAATTCAAATCAACAGAAATTGCAACAAGGTCAAATTTTTCAGGGGAAAAGCGTTTGTATTCGGCAAGTAGTTTTAAAAGGGTAACGCTGTCTTTACCACCAGAAACACCAACGGCAATCTTATCACCGTCGTTTATTAATTTATATTGAGAAATCCCTTTTCTTAATGAAGATAACATTTGCCTAGTCGTCATATTTTCATCCATTTACAAATAATAATATTTAGTTGATTTTTTTATCTAATTATATTATACTAAGAATTAGGGAAAAACACAAATATTTTGGAGTTAATATTTATGGTTGAATTTATTTCTAATCTAATAGGCAATAGTAAATTAGCAACCCTAGTAATGTCGCTATTTCCGTTAGTTGAACTTAAAGGCGCAATAGTATACGCCCGTGGTGCGGGGTTAGATTTTTTCTTTTCTTTTTTATTAGCGTATATAGGCTCTACAATAGTGTTTTTCTTAATTTTTTTCTTGCTTAAACCCATATTAAATTTATTAAAAAAGATTAAGTTTTTCTCTATAATTGCCCAAAAAATTGAAGGGTATTTTGAAGAAAAAGCAAATATTGCCCTAGAAAAACAAAAAGAAAAGGGCAAAACTTCTTCTGTAAGCCAAACCTTATTAAAACAAATAGGCGTGTTTATTTTCGTTGCAATCCCACTTCCTATGACTGGGGTTTGGACGGGGACAGCCGTTGCAGTTTTCTTAAACTTAAAGTTTAAGGATGCTATTTTACCCGTTGTTATAGGCAACTTTGTTGCAGGGCTATTAATATCTATTTTAGCCCAAATTTGCATAACTTTTTTTGAAATTATCGTATTAGATTATATTTTATACGCATTATTTATTTTAGCAGTTATTTTGTTAGTAGTGTTTATTGTAAAAATCATTGTTCAAAAACCTAAAACTAATAAAGAACAAAATAACGTGGAGGGCAAATAATGGGTTTATTTAGTTGGCTTTTTAATAAAAACAAACCTAAAAAAATCAAAATAGGTTTGGCGTTAGGCTCTGGTGGTGCAAAAGGATTTGCACACCTTGGCGCATTAAAAGCCTTTGAAGAAAACGGACTAGAATTTGATATTATAGCCGGTACAAGTATAGGTAGTGTAATAGGTGCTTTCGTTGCCGAGGGGTATTCTTCAACCGATATTTTTGAACTATTAAAGGGTATAGATTTTAGTGAAATAACTTCGCCGTTAATGCTTAAAATGGATACTTTGGGTATGTTTAAGGTTATTGACCGTGAAATAGGTTATTTAAATATAGAAGAAATGAAGAAGCCTTTCCGTGCCGTTGCAACCCAACTAGAAACGGGCAAAGAATTTGTTTTTACTAGTGGTAGTGTAGCAAGTGCCGTGTGTGCATCAAGCAGTATTCCACCATTTTTTAAGCCGGTTGTTATTGACGGGGTTAGGTATATTGACGGGGCTTTTACGAATTCAGTTCCAGCAGACCAAGTTAAAGAAATGGGTGCTGACTATATAATAGGTATAGATTTATCTACCCGTGAACAAAAAGCAAGCCTATTAACAAAAATATTCCCAACCTACAAATCAGAAGTAAAAGAACCTTGGGCAAAAGGCTATAAAGAAAGCAATATAATGTTGCACCCAGACTTAAATGAATATTCATCAGTAGCAATTTCTTCAGGTGCAAACATGTATGAAATAGGCTATGATACGGCAATGGAAAAAATGCCACAAATTTTAAGTGAAATTGAAAGTTTAAAAAGTGGCAAAAAACTAATAAAGAAATAAAAAAATGCACTACAAAAGAAAAAATTTATTTACTATAATTTTAGCCGTAGTATTTTTAATTTTAACCCTATTTAATTTTGCTTGTGCTTCGGAAAAAGATAATCATTTATATCGCAATAGAAGTGAAGATTTTTCAGTCCACTACCTAAACGTAGGTCAACGGGACTGTATTTTTATGCAATTTCCAGACGGCAAGAATATGCTAATTGACTGTGGCGAAAAAGATGAAAATTTATCTGAATTTATAGTTAAATTTATTAAGGGATTAGAAGTTCATAGTATAGATTACTTTGTTTTAACCCACCCAAATTCCGACCATATAGGGAACGCAATTGATATAATAGGAAACTTTGCCGTTAAAACGATTTTTACCCCTGATATTATTGAAGAGCAGTTGTACTTTTTCCCATTATACTCTAGTATTTTACAAGCCATTGAAGAAAACAAAATCACTAAAAGGGTAAGCCATTATTACACTTCAATTAAGGGTGAAAATTATTCATTAGGTTTTTTATCGCCGTCGCCAAAAAGTATATCAACAAGCAGTTATTATGATTTTAATAATTCATTTGCGCCTACTTCAACGCAAATAAACGCAATGTCGCCTATAATATATTTGCAAGTTTTTGGTCGCAAATTTTTGTTTACGGGCGATACAACCACTAGCCAAGAACAACTAGTTATTGAAAATTATTTATTGCAAAACTATAACCACCTTTTAAGTATGCAAGTTAATTTAGAAAATATAGATTTTCTAAAGGTAGCCCATCACGGTAGTGAAGGTTCAAGTTCAACCGATTTTTTAAATTTAATAAAGCCAAATAACGCAATAATATCCGTTAGTGGGGCTAACTTTTACGGGCATCCATCTGATATAGTATTAGAAAGATTACAGCGAATAAATGAAGACATATCTATTTATAGAACGGATTATGACGGAACTATTTCCGTTTTAGTTGATAAACAAGGGCAAATAGAAATAATAACTGATAAAATACTAAATGAAAGATAAGGAATAATATGTTTGATTTAGAAAAACTGAAAAAAGATTTTGAAAATTGTGATTGTGGTTTAGAACACACTACCGATTTAAAGGAAGTTGTTATAGGTAGTGGAATAATAGGGGAAGTTGGCAATATTCTTAAAAGGAATAACTTTGGTGAAAATTTACTTTTAGTTGCAGATAAAAACACCCTAGAAGTTTCTGACGGAATTTTAACTAGTTTAAAAGAGTTTAGGGTGCGCTTAAAGATTTATGAAAATTTAAGGGAAGCAACAGTAGCGCAAGTTGAAGTTATTAAAGAATTGCTTAGTGAAACCGACGGGGTTATTTCAGTAGGGACGGGTTCGCTACACGATATTTGTAGAAAGGCGGCGGCTGAATTAAATAAGCCTT
>JAZRDW010000222.1:0-3463 GCA_045660505.1 Christensenellaceae bacterium
GTTATTTTTGCTAGGGCATACTAATATTTTCAATCAAATTTAAATAAAAAAGGTTTATAATATCTTAAAATACAAGTTTTTAGGATAGGAGAAGAAATGATAACAATTTTAACTGACGGATTTCCTGTTGAAGTGCAAACAGGCACAGTCATAGTATCAATAGTTATAAGTTTAATAGTGGCCGTTGGGTTTTACCTATTAAGGTCAATCGGCTTATATAAACTAGCAAAAAATCAAGCCGTAAAGGGTGCGTTTATGGCGTGGATACCTTGCGTTTGGATTTTTGTCGCTTGTAAAATTATTAAGGAAAGTAAGGTTTTTGGCTTTACTTTAGATAAACTTGCTATATGGTTTACCATAATTTTTTCAATAACACAAGTTTTGGCGTTTGCTTATGAATTTATGTTTTATTTCCCACTAGTAGGAAACTATTTTGTGGGCAATGAAATTTATGTTTATATGGCAATGGAAGAAACAACCATTCCAACCGGTTTAACGCAATATATTTTCGGTGGGGATTTTATAGTGTTGGTTGGCGAAAATTTCGTTTACCCTTACCAAGATATATTCCTTGCTAGAAAAATTGCAACCTTTATTTATTACGCATTGCAATTATTTTCTTTATTATCAGTTGTAATAGAAGTTGTGGTATTATTCAATTTATTTAGAACTTTCTGGCCAGAACGCTTTATTTTAGCATTTGTTTTATCACTATTCTTTGATTTATCAGGTTTAATGATATTCTTAATAAGGAATAAGCAACCGGTTAATTTTGCTGAGTATAGCAGGAACAGGTATAATAATTATCATTATAGGGACCCTTATTATAACGATAGGCGTAATTATGATAATTACCAAAATAATCAAAGGCAAAATAGGCCTTATGATGAACCTTTTGGTGGGTATAACCAAGATAATACACAAAACAATAATTCTTCAGATGAACCTTTTTCAGATTATATGGATAAAGGGGATAAGTAATTTTAGGTGAATAAATGTTAAATGAAAATATTTCAGCCATCTCCACTGCATTATCTGCCAGTGGAGTTGCTGTTATTAGAATAAGTGGGGATAGCCCACTTTCCATTGCTGAAAAAATGTTTACCCCCGTTGGTAATATTAAGGTCAAAGATTTTGAACCTAATAAAATGTACGTTGGGGAAATTGACGCAACCAACTTTAAGGATTATGGTATGTGCGTTTATTTTAAAGCGCCAAAAAGTTTTACGGGGGAAGATATAGTTGAATTTCATTGCCACGGTGGTATTGCAATCACAAAGGGTATTCTTAAAAAGACCCTATCCCTTGGGGCAAGGCTAGCAACTAACGGTGAATTTACCAAGCGTGCATTTATGAACGGCAAACTTTCACTCTCTTCTGCAGAAGGGTTAATTGATATGATTAACAGCGAATCTGAAAGTGGCGTTAAAGCAGGGTATTATTTGTATAGAGAAAAGTTAACGGCTGAAATTAACGATATGCAAGATAAAATTACTGACGTTTTAGCGCAAATTGATGCTGATATGGACTTCCCTGAAGAAGATTTAGAGCAAACTTCTACTTCTGCCGTTGAAACAACCTTAAAAGAAGTAAAAGAAAAAATAGAAAAATTACTTAGCACCTATTCTACCGGTAGAACGCTTAAAAACGGCGTTAAGGTGGGCATAGTTGGTAAGCCGAACACGGGCAAAAGTTCACTACTAAACGCACTACTTAATTATGATAAGGCTATCGTTTCTGATATTGCAGGCACTACCCGTGATATCGTTGAAGGGCAAATTGATATTAAGGGCGTTCAGTTTAACTTTTTAGATACTGCAGGTATCCGTGATAGTGAAGATAAGATTGAAGAATTAGGCGTTGTTTTATCTAAAAAAGTTTTAGAAGAAAGTGATTTAATTTTGTTCGTTTTAGATAGTAGTGATATTAATAGTGAAGATGAAATAATCTATTCACTTGTTAAGGATAAAAACTTGCTTGTTGCAATGAATAAAACGGATAAGTGTGATACTTTAGATGACCGTGCCGATATTTATATTTCAGCATTAAAAAAGGATAATTTAGAAAACTTAAAAACTCTTATTTACGATAAAACTATTTCTAACGGCATAGATTTAAATGGGGATTTTTTGTGTGAAGAAAGGCATTTTGACGCGCTTTCTAAGGCAAAAGAAAAGTTTAATATGGCGTTAAACGGAATAGGCAGGGTTTCACTTGATATTTTAGCAATAGATATTAAAGACGGCTGGGACGCTTTGGGTGAAATTTCAGGGCGAACTGCTAACGAAGATATTATTACAAATATTTTCAAAAAATTCTGCGTTGGTAAATAATAGAATAAAACATTAACTTGGTTAATGGGGGAATTTATGGTAAACTTAGAACTTTATAGGGTTTTTTATACCGTGGCTAAATGTGGCAGTTTAACAAAGGCTGCTGAAGAATTATTTATTTCTCAGCCTGCCGTTTCACAAGCCATTAAGCAATTAGAAAGTCAACTTGGTGGAAAACTTTTTAATCGCACGCATAAAGGTATGGAATTATCCGATACGGGTGGAAAGCAAATTTTTTCTACCGTAGAAAAGGCGCTTAAACTTTTTGATGAAGCAGAAAGCAAGTATTCTGAATTAAAAGATACTGCAACGGGTATAGTAAGAATTTGTGCATCTGATACGGTTGCAACCCACTTTTTATTACCTTATATAAAAAAATACCACGAAAAATATCCAGACGTAAACTTGGTTTTACAAAATGGAACTTCTAGTGAAACTATTGAACTATTAAAAAACAATAAAGGTGATATAGGGTTTGTTAATTTACCTATTGATGATAGTGATATAAACCTATCAAATACGGTAATGCAACTGCACGATACTTTCGTTGCTAATGATAAGTTTAGCGAATTGTTTGATGGGGTTATTGACCTTAAAAGATTGCAAGACTACCCACTTTTAATGCTTGAACTATCAACGGCAACAAGGCAAGCAATAGTTGGTTTTGCCCACTCACAAGGGGTGCATTTACACCCAGAAATTGAACTTGGAAGTCTTGAACTTATGACTTCGCTTGCTAAAACAGGCATAGGTATTGCTTGTATTCCAAAAGAGTTCGTTAGCCACGAACTAGAAGATGGTAGTTTAAAAGAAATTAAAACCAACCCACCACTCCCTTCAAGGGCAATAGGGCTAGCTTTACCAAAGAACGGTAATCTTCTTTTTGCCGTAAAAGAATTTATTAAATTATTAAATGGGGAAGATAAATAATTATGGAAGTTTGGCAAGCGATTTTACTTGGCGCTGTTCAAGGTTTTGCAGAATTTTTGCCTATATCGTCTAGTGGGCATTTAATTTTAATGCAAAGGTGGTTAGGGGTTAGCGAAGGCACGCTTTTCTTTGACGTAATGCTACATATAGGCACGCTTATCCCTGTGTTTATTATATTCTTTAAGGATATTTTGGGGTTA
>JAZRDW010000223.1:0-3320 GCA_045660505.1 Christensenellaceae bacterium
CATTTTTCCACCCTTAAAATCATAAAAGTTTTTAAGAGTAGGCAAGTAAAACACCCCTTGAGTTATGCCCTTTTCTGCATAAGATACAGGGAAGTCCCCATCAGGCGAAAAGCCATACTCAGGCAAAGTGGTTTTTTTAGATAAATATTCAATATCTTTCCAACCGGTTTCTTCGTTGCAACCTATAAAAAGCCTAAACTTTTTGTTAGAGTGTATTTTGCTATCCTCTAACTCTTTTAATGCGAACAATCACATTAAAGTTGGTGCTTTATCATCAACAACCCCCCTTGCGTAAAGGTAGCCGTCCTTTTCGGTTAGTGTAAAAGGGGCGCTTTCCCAACCTATACCGGTAGGCACAATATCCAAATGCCCTATTATGCCTATTTCTTCCCCATCACCAAAGGTAATTTCCCCAGCATAATTATCATAGTTAATGGTTGTAAACCCAAAGTCTTTCGCTAGAGAAAGCACAAAGTTAAGGGCTTTATAGTTCTCTTCACCAAACGGTGCAAGTTCGCCATTAACAAAAGTGCTTTTATCGTTAACCGATTTAAAAGATATTAAAGTTTTTAAGTTTTCTTTAAAAGTTAAGTAATCTTTCATAAAAAAATAAAATCCCTTTATACACAACTTAAAAGTATATGTTTATTATACAACAAAACAGATAATAATGCACTATTTTAGTGCATTTGATATTATTTATTTTGCTTTTTTTATATTTTATGCTAAAATAAAATGGTATGGATAAGGAAAATTTGCACTCAGGGCATAGAGAAAGGGTAATTGAAAAGTTTATAAACAATCCAAAAGCCTTTTCTGAACACGAAGTTTTAGAACTTTTATTGTTCTACTCTATACCCAGAAAAAACACAAACGATATTGCGCATAGATTGTTGCGTGCTTTTGGCAGTTTAGATAACGTTTTTAGCGCAACGGCTAGCGAATTAATGGCTGTTAACGGCGTTGGCAAGAAAACTGCTACGCTTATTATGTTAACGGGTAAAATCATTTTAGTTAATAACCAAACTAAAAAGCCAAAGAAAACCTTGTTCAGTTTACAAAAGGTTAAAGAGATTGCTATTGAACGCTTTTTAACTGAAACTGATGAAAAGTTTATTCTAATTTTACTTGATAAAAAGTATAAAGAAATTACTGAAATAGAATTTACCGATAATAATATTAATAAAGTTACTGCAGAAATTCCAGAAATTGCAAAGGCTTTGGCTATACATAAACCGGCATACACCATTGCCGTGCATAATCACCCAAGTGGCGTGGTTGACCCTAGCAATGCTGATGATATTACCACAAAGAAAATAAATCTTTTATGTGAAGTTCACGGTTCTGTTCTTATAGACCACGTTATCGTGTATAAGCAGAAGGTTTTTAGTTATTATGAAAAGGGTAGGCTTGATACAATTCGCAAGGAAGCCGACCTAAAAGTTATTTTAAGAGGACAAGGAGATTATTTATGAAAAAAGTTAGAACTCGTTTTGCACCAAGCCCAACAGGTTATTTGCATATAGGTGGTTTACGCACGGCGCTTTATGGCTTTTTATATTCTAAAATGAACGGTGGCGATTTTATTTTGCGTATTGAAGATACCGATACTGCAAGATACGTTGACGGTTCTGTTCAAATTATTTACGATACTATGCGTGATTCTAAAATTATGTATGATGAAGGCCCAGACGTTGGTGGTGATTTTGGCCCTTACGTTCAAAGCGAAAGAATGAGCATTTATAAAGAATACGCTGAAAAACTTGTTGAATTAGGTGGGGCATATTATTGTTTCTGCACACCAGAAAGAATTGAAACCTTAAAAGATGATGCTGGCAACATGCGTTATGATAAACATTGCTTAAAACTTTCTAAAGAAGAAATTAAGCAAAAAATTGCTAACGGCGAACCTTACGTTATTCGCCAAAACGTTCCACTAGAAGGTAAAGGTAGTTATATAGACCTTGTTTATGGTGAAATTTCAGTTGACTATAAAGATATTGAAGATGGTATTTTAATTAAAAGCGACGGAATGCCAACCTATAACTTTGCAAACGTTATTGACGACCATTTGATGGGAATTACCCACGTTATCCGTGGTATTGAATATCTTTCTTCAACCCCAAAATATAACCTTATGTATGATGCTTATGGTTGGGAAAGACCCGTTTATATTCACTTGCCACCTATTATGAAAGATGCCCAACACAAATTAAGTAAGCGTAATGGTGACGCTAGTTATGAAGATTTTGTTAAGAAAGGCTACGTAAAAGAATCTATCGTAAACTACATTGCTTTACTTGGTTGGAGTCCTAAAGGCAACGTGGAAAAAATGAGTTTAGATGAATTAATTGCAAACTTTTCACTTGAAGGCATAGGTAAATCACCTGCTATTTTTGATGAAGTTAAAATGAAGTGGTTATCTGGCGAATATATTAAGGAAATGAGCGCAGAAGAATTTAAGGAAAAGGCACTTCCTTTCTTAAAAGAAAGCAAGGCTTACGGCGTTTATGATGAAGATAAACTTTTAGCATTAGCAAAGGGCCGTGTTCAAATTTATTCTGAAATTAAAGATAAGGTTGATTTCTTATGTGAATTTAGCGAATATGATATTAACCTATTCGTTAACCAAAAACAAAAGGCAACCATTGAACTTGCTAAAGAAATTTTGCCTACCATTAAAGAAACCCTTTCTTCAGTTGAAGAGTGGAATAATTCAAACTTGTTTAGCGCGCTTGTTGAATTATCAAATAAACTTGAAATCAAAAAGCAAGCACTACTTTGGATTGTTAGAATTGCTTTAACCGGTAAAGAAGCAACGGCTGGTGGCGCAACCGAAGTTGCTGATATTTTAGGTAAAGATGAAACACTTTCTAGAATTGATTATTCTATTAGTTTATTAGCATAATTTGTTTATACAAAAGATAAAAAAGTATGTGGAAAATTTCACATACTTTTTATTTTTAAATTTTTTACCTAAAAAACATTTTAAGCGCTTTTATTTTTAGCCGTTATATAATTAATATATTTTTCAATACCATCAGCAATTTGTTCTGCCATTTTATAAACCAAGTTTAGCCTTGTTAAATTAAAAAGGTTTTGGTTTTGCAAAGATTTACTTGCAACAACGGCAATTATACTTATATCCCCTATTAGTTGCAAATTTTTGTCTACGCCAAGCCCGGGCTTTAACCCATTATCAGCCACCCTAATTAATCCAACGTCTTCACTACTTCCAACGGCAGCGTCTATTGCAATAGGGATTGAGTTTGGGTGCATTTGCTTTAAATATTTGCCAGCATAGTCAACTTCTTTTGCCG
>JAZRDW010000224.1:0-4817 GCA_045660505.1 Christensenellaceae bacterium
GATAGAAGTGCATCAGTTAGCGATACGGTTATGCGTATTTCAGCAGGGGCATTAAACCACGTTAAGGTTGCTAAGGTTACTAATATTAACAACGCTATTGATAAACTTAAAGAAAACGGGTTCTGGGTTTATGGCGCAGAACTTGGTGGGGAAAGTATTTATAAATCTAATTTAACCGGTAAAATTTGTTTGGTTATCGGTGGTGAAGATAGTGGCGTTAAGCGTTTAACTAAAGAAAAATGTGATGCGATAGTTTCAATACCTATGCTTGGCAAGGTTAACTCACTAAACGCATCAGTTGCTTGTGGTATTGTCGTTTACGAAGTTGTAAGGCAACGCAGTTTGCAAGATAAATAAGATTAGGGGAAGAAAATGGTATATACTCAACTGACTGATGAACAACTTGTGGAAATTGCCAAAACAGATAAAGGCAAACCCTTTGAAGTTTTAATCAGCAGATATGATAAAATTATTCTTAGAATAGTTAATAAATGTTATTGCTTGAGTGCCGACCGTGATGATTTAAAACAAATTGCTTTTATGGCGCTATCAAATGCTGTTGACAGTTTTAATGGGCAGGCAAATTTTCAAGCATTTGCTTATACTTGCATAAATAATAGTGTTTTAACGGCAATGCGTTCATCAAATCGCAAAAAGAACGAACCACTAAAGAATTACGTGCCTTTGTCTGGTTATGGCGAAGGCGATAATGATAAAACTGATATAATTGTTGATTCACAAATAGGGCCTGAAGATTTTTTAATTAACTTTGAAGACAAAAAGGAAACTGATGAGATAATTAAGAAAATTTTAAGTAAGTTAGAATATCAAATATATTCATTGTTTATTGAAGGGTATTCCTATGATGAAATAGGCAAAATGATTAAAAAGGAAGAAAAATCGGTTGATAATGCAATGCAACGCATTAGAAAAAAATTCCGTGAAAGTTTTAATTTTTAGATAATAAAGTAAAGGTATTATATGTCTTATTTAGCGTTATATAGAAGGTATCGCCCTTCTAATTTTGACAATTTAATAGGTCAAGAACACATTGTTAAAACCTTAACTAACCAAATTCAAACTGATAAGTTAGGGCATGCATATTTGTTTACGGGAACTAGGGGTACGGGTAAAACTTCTGCCGCTAAAATTTTTGCTAAAGCAATTAACTGTGTTAGCCCTATAAATGGTTCACCTTGTGGTAAATGTGAAGCATGTTTAGCCCTTTCTGACCCTTCTAATATTGACGTTGTTGAAATTGATGCTGCATCAAATAATGGCGTAAATGAAATTAGGGAACTCCGTGAAAAGGTGCAATACCCACCGGTTTCTTGTAGGTATAAAGTTTATATTATTGACGAAGTTCATATGCTAACGGGTGCTGCTTTTAACGCTTTATTAAAAACGCTAGAAGAACCACCAAAACATGCAGTATTTATTTTGGCAACAACAGAAGTGCATAAAATTCCTGCAACTATTTTATCACGCTGTATGCGTTTTGATTTTAGGTTAATTTCAACTGATAAAATTGCTAGTTTAATATCTAAAATTTATGATGAACAAGGCAAGGCTTATGAAAAAGAAGCCGTTTACGCTATAGCAAAAGCAGGCGAAGGCAGTATTCGTGACGCTTTGTCTATTGCTGATATTGCTTTATCTTTTGGGACAGGGAAACTTACTTATGATGAAGTTACCGAAATTTTAGGTTCTTCTAATAGTGAAGTAATTTTAGAGTTTGTTTCTAACGTTCTTTCATCAAATAGTGGTTTAGTTTTATCATTAATTGATAAATTAGCATCATTAGGTAAGGGAATGGGCGTTTTAATTAAGGATATAACTGCTTTAATTAGAGATTTACTTGTTGTTAAAATGTGTGAAAATGCAAATTCTATCTTAGGTTTACCACAAAACCGTTTTGATGAATATAAAAATTTAGCATCATCTACTAGTGAAGATAGAATTATTAGGGTTTTAGAAGTATTTTCTGATGCCGAAAATATGCTTAAATATACTAACCACCCACGCGTTATATTTGAAACTGCTTCAATAAAGGCAACCAAGCCTGAGTCAGATTATAATATTGACGCACTTATCGCAAGAATAAGTGAATTGGAAAATAAACTAAATATTCTTCAACAAAACGGAATAAAAGTTCAACCACAACAACCTGAAGTTAAACCTAAAAATGTTGTTGAAGTAGTTAAAGAAGAAAAGAAAGGAGAAATTAAAAAAGAAAACACAAAAATTTCTATTCAACAAGTAGGAGGTGAAGAATTAAAGGGAAAAATGCTATTAAGTCTTCGCAAAGTTGGTGCAGAAATCCTTTGGACGCTACTTCAAACTTCTAAAATTGAAATTAAGGGTAATATATTAGTTATTACAGCAAAAAATTCTGGAGATTTAGAGTTTTTTGATAAGGCTATGAATAGGGCTAAAATTGAAGAATCACTTTCTGAATATTTACCATTTGAATTGCAAATTATTCTTAGTGAATCTGAAAAGAATTTAGATGCAATTGACCAAGCGACTGAAAGAGTTAAAAATATCTTTGGTGATGATATTGTTATTATAAAATAAAGGAGATAAAAAATGTATAGAGGCGGATTTAATGGTTTCGGCGGTGGCAACCAAATGCAAAACCTTATGAAACAAGCACAAAAAATGCAAGAAGAAATGCAAAAAGCACAAGCACAACTTGAAGAAACTTTAATTGAAGGTGTTTCTGGTAGTGGGCTTGTTAAAGTTACAATGACTGCTAAAAAAGTTGTTAAAAATATTGAAATTAATCCTAATGCAGTTGATTTAGATGATTTAACTATGCTTGAAGACCTTATTGTTGCTGCGCTTAACGATGGCTACAACAAGGCTGATGAAGCGTATAATGACAAGATGGGTCAATTTGGTGCTTTAGGACTATAATAGGTATACGAAATGAAAGTTTATATAGAACCTATCGGCAGGCTTATAAATGAGTTTTCAAAATTACCTGGCGTAGGAACAAAAACTGCACAACGCTTTGCTTACAAGGTTGTTAATATGAGTGAAGAAGAAGCAAATAATCTAGCAAATGCTATTCTTTCTGTAAAGAAGGACGTGCATTACTGCAAAATTTGTGGTAATTTTTCCGAAGGGGATATTTGCGATATTTGTGCTATTCGCTCAAGTGATACGATTTGTGTTGTAAAAGAACCTAAAGACGTCGTTGCTATTGAAAAACTTAACGAATTTAACGGGGTTTACCACGTTCTTCACGGCACCATTTCGCCTATTGATGGTATAGGTCCTAACGATATTAACATTAAAGGGCTACTTGGTAGAATTGCTAAGGGTGGGGTTAGTGAAGTTATTATGGCAACTAATCCAGACGTTGAAGGTGAAGCAACTGCAATGTATATTTCTAATTTGTTAAAACCTTTAGGGATAAAAGTCACACGCTTAGCGCATGGTATTCCTATTGGCACTGATTTAGAATATGCTGATGAAATTAGTTTAGCCCGTGCGTTTATTGATAGAAAAACACTTTAATTTTAAAAGGGGATATAATGAAGATTTCTGTATTAGGCTGTGGCCGTTGGGGGTCGTTCATAGGTTGGTATTTGGTTAATAATGGCCACTCTGTTATTCAATGGGGAACACCTGGTCATTATACTTTTGACGTGCTTAAAAATACCGGTAAAAACGAATACGTTGAACTTGATGAAAGAATTACTTTAACTAGTGATTTAGAAAAAGCCGTTAACCAAAGTGATATTATAATTATTTCTATCAGCGCACAAGGTTTGCGTTCTTTTATGCAAAGAATACTTAAATATGATATAGGAAATAAAAAGTTTATTCTTTGTATGAAAGGGGTTGAAGTTGATACGGGTAAACGCCTTTCTGAAGTTTTAATTGAATGTGGAATTAATAAGGATAATATTGCCGTTTGGGTTGGTCCTGGGCATATTCAAGCCTTTGTTAAAGGTCAACCTAACTGTATGGTTATTGATGCTTATAATAAGAATTTAATAAAGTATTTAGTTGATAATTTGCGTGGTAAACTAATTCGTTTTTATTATGGTGATGATATTATCGGAACTGAAATAGGTGCTGCTGCAAAAAACGTTATGGGTATTGCTGCAGGTATGCTTGATGGTGGTGGATACACTACCCTTAAAGGCCCACTTATGGCTCGTGGCGCGCACGAAGTTGCTATGCTTATTAAGGCTATGGGTGGTAAAGAAATCACGGCTTATGGGCTTTGCCATTTAGGGGACTATGAAACAACCTTGTTTTCTGAATATTCTAACAATAGAAAGTTTGGTGAAGACTACGTTAAGAAAATCCCTTTTGAAAAATTAGCAGAAGGGGTAAGCACGGCTAAAGCACTTAAACTTTTAGGTGATAGATATAAGGTTGATATGCCTATAACAAATGCAGTTTACTCAATAATATACGAAAATAAAGAACCTATTATTGTGTTTTTAGAACTATTCTCTAGAAGTACTAGAAAAGAATTTGATTAATATTAAAATTTGTAAAGAAAAAAGTTGAAACAATTTTGTTTCAACTTTTTTTAATGCAAATTAAGTTTTTTAATTATCACTAACCATGTTATTCTTAAATGAAATAATAGCTAATATAACGCTTGAAAGCATAAAAATTATTAGTGGAATTAATCCTAGCAAAGCAATATTATCAAAAGTATAGATGTTTCCAAAAGCATTTGTTGCGTTCGTGATAATTCTACCTATATAAACTGATGGGTAGAAAGGCAAGAACCTACAAAAAGTTTCAAAACCAGCCATAGTTTCTAGTGGCATCCAGCACCCGCCTAG
>JAZRDW010000225.1:0-3669 GCA_045660505.1 Christensenellaceae bacterium
GGCGTTGGGGAAATCGGCAAGAATATGACGGCGTTGGAGTATGGTAAGGACATTATCATAATCGACGCGGGGTTGACCTTCCCATCAGGCAGTATGCCGGGGGTTGATTTGGTTATTCCAGACGTTTCTTATTTGGCAGAAAACCAATCAAAAATCCGTGGCTATTTAATCACACACGGCCACGAAGACCATATCGGTGGCTTGCCTTATATCCTAAGGGATATAAATGCGCCAATTTTCGGCACGAAGTTGACGCTAACTTTAATTGAAAACAAGATTAAAGAACAAAAATTAAACGACGTAAGCCTAAATTGCATCAAGGCTGGCAATTCCATTAAATTGGGGTGTTTTAACATTGAGTTTATCAATGTTAACCACTCTATTGCGGGTGCTGTTGCCTTGTCTATAACAACACCTGTGGGCGTGGTTTTCCACTCGGGCGATTTTAAGATGGATTTCACACCTGTTAACGGCGAAATTATGGATTTATCAAGGATTGCAGAGATAGGTGAAAAGGGCGTTCTTTTAATGATGGCTGATTCTACCAACATTGAAATTGGTGGCACAACCATAAGCGAATCGGTGGTTAAAGATACCTTAGACCACGTTTTTGCCGACAATATGAATAGAAGGCTTATCATTGCAACTTTTGCATCAAACGTTCACAGATTACAACAAATTTTAGACCTTGCTGAAAAGTATAAAAGAAGGGTGGCTTTCTCTGGACGCAGTATGATAAATATTGCCGAAGCAGCATCTAAAATTGGCGAACTTAAAATTCCAAAAGACTTAATTATTGATATTGAAAAGATAAAAAATTACCAAGACAAACAAATCTTAATCGTTTCAACGGGAACGCAAGGTGAACCTATGAGCGCGTTAACGAGAATGGCGAGTGGTGAGTTTAATAAGGTGGTTATCGGCGATAACGATACCGTTGTTATAAGCGCATCAGTTATTCCTGGTAACGAAAAGATGATTTATGGTGTTATTAACAACCTTTATAGGTTGGGTGCTGAGGTAATTTATGAATCGTTAGAGCCAATTCACGCGTCAGGACACGCTTGTCAAGACGAATTGAAGATGTTACACTCTCTCGTTAAGCCAAAGTTCTTTATTCCTGTTCACGGCGAATATAGACACCTTAAAAAGCACGCGCGCCTTGCTGAAAGCGTTGGCACAAAAGCGCACAACGTTTTGATTGCGGACATTGGCGATACTGTTGAACTCACTTCTTCTACAATGAAGTTTGGTGAAAAGTTCCACGCAGGTTCAAGGTTTGTTGACGGCGTTGGTATTGACGGGGCGGATAGTTACGTTTTAAGGGATAGAATTCATCTTTCGGAAGACGGACTTGTCGTTGTGGTTGTTGGTATTGATGAATTGAGCGCAAGACTTAACTCTTTGGAAATTATCGGCAAGGGTTTAGTTTTTAGCGAAGAAATGATTATGGAAGCTAAGTCAAACGTTGTTCACACGCTTGATAAGATAGATTTGCGCACGATTGGTGATGAAAACGAACTCAAAAACATAATTAGGCGCAGTATTAAAAATTATATTTTTAAGGCAACAAAGAAAAATCCTATGATTTTACCTGTTGTAATGGTGGTTTAATTTGCTAAACGAGATTTTACTTTTAAGAGAAAAAGCCAAGTTAAACGGCGAACCTATACTTCGTGATAAATCATACCAAATTTTGCTTGAAGAAGTATCTAAAAAGCAACCCAAACGAATTTTAGAAATAGGCGTAAACGTGGGGTTATCAGGCATATCAATGCTATTAGTTTCGCCATCATCACACCTATCTGGTATTGAAATTGATGAAGAAAAAATTAAAATAGCCACCGAAAATTATAAGCATTTTGGGGTTTACGATAGGGCAAAAATATTTCAAGGTGATGCATCTGAAATTATACCTATATTAACTGGTAAGTATGATTTTATATTTTTAGATGGACCTAAAGGGCATTACTTTGAATATTTGCCACATTTACTAGATGCTTTAAATGTAGGTGGAATATTGTTTGCAGATAACGTTCTATTTAGGGGCTACGTTGATGGTAAGGTTAAAACGCCTAAAAGGTTCAATACCACAAAAAACAGCATGACTAGGTTTTTAACTGCAATTTCAAATGATAAGAACTTGTTAACCCAGATTTTAGATATAGAAGACGGGGTAAGTATAACGAAAAAACTAAGGTAAAAAATGAGTAGAATAGAATTATTGTCGCCAGCGGGCGATATGTCAAAATTAAAAACAGCCTTTTATTTTGGTGCAGATGCCGTTTACTTAGGTGGTAAGCACTTTAGTTTGCGTGCCTTAGCCGGCAATTTTACTGATGAAGAAATTGTTGAAGCAGTTTCTTACGCCCACTCAATAGGCAAAAAAGTATACGTCACGGTAAATATTTTCGGTAGGAACGACGATATAGAACATGCCGAAAGGTATTTTAAGTTTTTAGAAAGCGCTAAGGTTGACGGGGCTATTATATCTGATACGGGTTTAATATATTTAGCACGCCAAGTTGCCCCAAATCTTCCTATAAACATATCAACGCAAGCAAATACCTTAAACTATAAAACCGTGGAATTTTGGCACAATTACGGGGTTAAAAGGGCAATATTAGCCCGTGAACTTTCAGTTGAAGAAATTGCTTCAATACATAAGAAAGTCCCTGATATGGAAATTGAAACTTTTATACACGGTGCAATGTGTATTTCGTATAGTGGCAGATGCCTACTTTCAGACTATCGCACAGGTAGGTCATCTAATCGTGGGGAGTGTGTTCAAGCCTGCCGTTGGGAATATGAAATCCGTGAAAAGAATTCAGAATGTGGCTATCTTGAAATGCAAGAAGATGAAAGGGGAACTTACATAATGAATAGTAAGGACCTTAACCTTTTAGACTATATTGCAGAACTTGATAAAGCAGGTGTATGTTCCTTTAAGATTGAAGGAAGAATGAAGTCTGAATACTATTTAGCAACGGTAATAAACGCATATCGTAGGGCGTTAGACGAGTATTATAGAATAGGCGAAGAATATAATAAAAACCCATTATTCCAAACCGAACTCAAAAAGACTGCCCACCGTGAATTTACAACGGCGTATTTTACAGGTTATAACGATAGAACGGTTAACTATGATGATAGCCAGTCTAAAGGAACGCACAAGTTTATTGCAAGCGTTTTACAAGGTAATGAAGAAAGTGAATATGCAGTAGTTGAAATGCGCAATAGATTTATGGTTGGGGATAAATTAGAAGTTTTATCACCAACAAATTCGTTTAATAAAATTGTTAATATAACTAAGATGCAAAACGAAAAGGGTGAAGAACTTTTAGATGCAAAACTTGTTCAACAAAAGGTGAAAATATTTACTGATATTCCACTAAGAAGTGGGGATATTTTAAGAAAGGAAGTTTAATAAATATAACTAAAATATAAGTAAAACACTAATAAAAAAGCCAAAGCAAAAATTTGCTTTGGCTTTAATAATTTTATTTATCGGTAATAAAAAATTGTGGTAAAAGTTCGCCACCATTTTTTCTTCTTTTAGATAAAAGAAGTTTAGCAACAAAAGGAACAAGTGGAATAAGCAATCTTCTATAAAGGTGGGTTTCTTTACAATATTTAATATGCTTTGCATCAGTTTCAGCATACTGAATA
>JAZRDW010000226.1:0-5245 GCA_045660505.1 Christensenellaceae bacterium
AATAGATAATTGAAAAAATATAATATTTATGTTAAAATATAAATTACAAGAAGTTAAATTTATTTCGCTTGCACTCATAAATTTGTAAAACTATCGTTTTACTGCAAAAACAACAGTTTATGCAACTTCAAATTTGAAAAAACATCAGTTGTGTGTCCTTGCAAGCAAACACCCAACTTTAGATATTATAAACATGAGTATTATATATAAACCAACTGGAATGGCAAGGGAATATAGTCCTTATGCCTTAAATATTTATATCGGATGCAGTCATAGATGCAAATATTGTTATGCACCTCATACTCTTCAACGCACTGAAGACAGTTATTTTGGAAAACCACAGCCACGAAAAGATATTTTGAAACTTTTAGAAAAGGATTTGCAAAAAAACACATATAAAGAACAAGTTTTAATTTCATTTGTAGGTGATGTTTATTGTGATAATGCAGATAATAGCGAGACTACAAGAGAAGTGTTAAAATTATTAAATGCTTATAATGTTCCTGTTGCAGTGCTTTCAAAGGGTGGCAGTAAAATGCTTAGAGATTTAGACGTGTTCAAATCTTTTGGCAATAGAATAACCGTTGGCACAACGTTGACATTTTTAGATGAAAATAAAAGTAAAGAGTGGGAGCCTTATGCGTCCTTGCCTGAAGATAGGCTTTATACTTTAAAAACACTTCATGAAAATGGAATAAAAACTTTTGCAAGTTTTGAACCGACAATAGAGCCAGATGAAAGCATTAAACTTATAGAAAGAACCCTAAAAGATAATTCCGTTGAACATTATAAAATTGGAAAAATCAACAACTATAAAAAAGCTGATAAATGGCAAAATTGGGAAGAATATTTGCAAAACTGCATAGATTTATTAAGACCAGCAAATAAGCAAGTTTATTATAAGTTTTGTTTAAGAAAACTTGCACCAAACGTTGAGCTTTTTGCTAACGAGAAAAACCCAGATTTGTATAACGTTAGAATATTAGAAAACGAACAATTAAAATTTTTATAAAAACCTAAGGGGATGTCGTTTTTAACGACATCCTTTTTAACTTTAATTTTAATTATTAAATCAATTTGTTGTTGACAAAAGCATATATTTTTAACAATGAAACTCATAAAAACAGGTGTAAAAACTGCGAAAAATCAGCAAAAAATTCTTACATATGATAGTGGGTGTTGTATTGCATCTAAAAATTTCTTGATATTACAAGCGTTTTTATGGATTTTTGCTTGGCGAAAAAGTCAAGACGATTTCGTTTAAGATAATAGTAAGAGTGGCGAAATGGTAAGTCTACCGCCCGAACAAAGTGAGGGCGGTGGACAATATATACACTCTCTTTTGTTATATAAGATAAACATACATAAATTAAGAGAAGATAATAGATAAGTAGGTTGTTGTCTTGTGTTTGCGGAATATGATGTGTGTGGTGGCAAATAGACTATTAAGATGGATTGATAATACTCATTTAAAAAATGAAGAAAAATCACCACCCACAGGGCCGTCATAAAAATATATCAAACTCTAAAAAGTTTTAGCTTTAACATCAATTCTTATTGACAAGAAATTATGCTTTTGCTATACTTATAATCCCCTAGTAAATATCCATTAGGGAAAACACTTTCATTGTGTTTATTCTTTAAGGCCTTTATAAAAGACATAGTTTCAAATCTTCTTAGAGAAGATATAGTTTCATTAACTAGCATTAAGTTGCTGTGGATATTAGTTATCAGTTTCATTTGAATACCGTTAGAGAAAAATATTTGTAATTTATGCAACTCAAATATTTAAATGAGCTTTCTCTATGTGAGATGAAAAAATTTGTCTTCGGTAAAAATCAGGTTTCAATAAATCAGTTTAACAAGTATTTAAAGTTTGTTGTATATTAAAAATATAAACGCAAATGCTCACAGCGTATAAAGAAAATCTCTTTGCATCCTAAATAAACCATTGCATAAAATTGGTGTGTTTTGAGAACAGGGATAGAATATTAGTCGTTTGATAAAAATAAATAGCCGAATCGTCTAAACCCAAATTATGCCTTGGGATACGTTTTTTTTATTTTAATATATCAAACGCGGGGTGTTTTCCCTTTGGTGGAAACAAAGTAACGACATTTCAATTTTTTGAGAGGTCGTTTTTTTCGTGCAAAAATTAGGTTTTATATGGCATAACAAGGGTTTTAAGTGTAAAAACCACAACACTTAATAAGTATATCGCCCCGTTTTATACTTGCCTTGTATCAAGAAGTGGTTTGGTTTTGGAAGATGCCAAGAAAATCGTCCCCCCTTTTACTAATCAGCAACGGGTAATTTTGTAGATAAATTATATTAGGAGATTTTTTCATGTATACAAATAAAAAAATTATTGATAGTAACAACGTCACTTTAGATAAGCTTAAAAATAAAATGGAGCTTATCCAACAAGCTGAAACTGATAATAACGAAAAGGAATTTAGTACTAGGTCAAATGGGAGTGTGTTTTGATTTTTAAACGAAAAACTCTTAAAGGCTTATGAAAACACTAAAAAACGCTGTTTTTGGTGAAAATATAGGTTTTTAAGGGCTTTTATATGTAATTGTTAAATGGCGAATTGTAGCACGGCTACCGCCATTAGACTTTTAATATAGTTGTATATCGTATGTAAATTTATAGGACTAAAGTTTCCTTTTATAAAATATCTGTCCAGTAGTTTAATATTTTAAAAGATAAGTTTTTAGCCGAATTAATTTTTTGGTTTTTTAAGAATAAAAAGTTTTTAGTTGAACATACTTTGAATATAAATTTTTCCTTTTTTTTATACATAAAGGAGAAGAAAATGAAAAGTAAAGTAGTTATTTGTGGCATAAACACGGCTTTATTGCCATACTTAACCGAAGAAGAAACTAATGCTTTATTAATAAAAATTAAAGATGGTTCTGAAAGTGCAAGGGAAGAATTTATTGTTGGGAACATGCGATTAGTTTTATCAATAATAAAGCGATTTAAGTTAAAAAACGCAAGTAGTGATGACCTATTTCAAGCAGGTTCAATAGGGCTAATTAAGGCGATAGACAATTTTGACCTTAAATACGGGGTAAAATTTTCAACTTACGCTGTGCCTATGATAATAGGTGAAATAAAAAGGATATTAAGGGACGGCAATTCCATGCGTGTTTCAAGGAGTATAAGGGATACTGCATATTTGGCGTTAAAAACCCGTGGCGAACTTGAAAAGCAAGATAAAGATGCAAGTTTAGAAAACATTGCATCCACCTTAAATATAGCGCTTTCCGAAGTGGTATATGCCCTTGATGCAATATCGGACACCATATCCCTTTACGACCCTGTTTATAACAAAAACGGAGATGAACTTTTGCTGGTTGACCAGATAGGTGATGAAAAATGCACTGATGAGAGTTGGACGGAAAAGGTTGCCTTAGATAGCGCAATGAATAAACTTGGCGAAAGGGAAAGAAAAATAGTATATCTAAGATATTTTGAAGGGAAAACACAAACGGAAATAAGTGAAGAAGTTGGCATTTCGCAAGCCCAAGTAAGCCGTTTAGAAAAGAACGCACTTAAAGAAATTAAGCACACTATAAGGGCTTAACTTTTCTTTTATAAAAAATATAAAACCCCTAAAAAAGCATAATTTGACAAAAAACGCACACAATAATAATGCGGATAAAGGGGGAAATATGGACGATAAGTTTTTATTCGGCATGCTTTTAGGTGTGATAGGTGGGGCAGTAATTGCCACAAATTCAGCAAAGGCAAGGCAATTTGTCCGTGATGGGCAAGAAAGCGTAAAACAAAAGGTTGATGAAATTAGCAAAGAAAGTTCTAAAAAAAGTCAACAAAACTAAAAAAAGAAAGTGGGGTATATGTGGAAACAAGAAATCTGCATATATCCCGCTATTTTATTTAAATTTAGTTAAAACCATTGCGTTTAATGGTAATTTGTGGTAAAATAAAAGGGTGGAAAGATTTTTGTGTTTAGATATAGGCGATAAAAGAATAGGCGTTGCCGTTTCCGACCCGTTTAATTCTTACGCTTTACCAGTTGAAACCTATCACCGAAAGAACTTGAAAACCGATTTAGCAAAAATCGGGGAATACGCTAAAGATAAGTGTGCCACGGCAATAGTGTGTGGTGTGCCGGTTAACTTTGACGGTAGTCCATCAGTTCAAACCCAAAAGGCGCAATACTTTATTGAAAAGTTGATTGAAACTTTAGGGTTAACCATTTATAGGGTAGATGAAAGATGCACAACGGTAGAAGCAGAAGAAATTCTTATTGAACAGGGTAAAAGTAGGCAAGAACGCAAAGGGCTAGTTGATAGTCTTGCCGCCACTTCTATTTTGCAAGGATTTTTAAACGAAAAAAATAAAAACAAAAAATAGGATTAACTATTTAAAAGGAGTATATTATGAGCGAAAAAGAAAAGAAATGCACTTGTGGTTGTGATGAACACGCAAAAGATTGTGACTGCGGTTGCTATGCGGAAGACGATATTGTTGAACTAACCACAGAAGACGGCAAAAAACTTAAATTTTATTTTGTAGGCACTATTGAATATCAAGGCAAATTATATTCTGCATTTGAACCTGCTGAACAAATTCACGGTATTGAAGATGACGATTTAATTATCTTTGAACTTTCTGGTGATGATGAAGAAACTGCTGACCTTTTACCAGTAGAAGATGAAGCCGTTTTAGACGCTGTATTTGAAGAATTCTGCAAAGCATTAGATGAAGCAGATGCTCTTGAAGATGAAGAAGAATTAGATAAATAATTAAAAAATCACATTTAAAAAAGGTGTTTCTATATTTAGAAGCACCTTTATTTTTTTGGAAATTTTTATTGAAATAATAAAACGCACCCATTTTAGTGAGTGCGTTTTTTTCATTTAGTTTTTCAAATTTCATTTCTACCTATTAAATAGTCTAAAGAAACATCATAAAACAATGCAAGTTTAATAAAATTTTGCAATGTTGGCACGGCAATTCCACGCTCGTATGCTTGGTATGATTGATAAGTAATATCAAGTTCATTTGCAACCTGCTTTTGTGTGTAGTTGTTTTCTTCCCTTAATTCAATAAGCCTTTTGGCTAAAATGGTATATTCTTTTAGATTTTCTTTTTTCATACTTGACATTATACAGTTTGTAATTGTATAATGTAAAAAATACAGTTTGAAACTGTATTTGTAAAAAACATAAGAGTTGGAGTGAAAAGATATGAAATTTGTTGAATATATTG
>JAZRDW010000227.1:0-3307 GCA_045660505.1 Christensenellaceae bacterium
AGAATAACGGTAACGCTTGCCCTAGGTAAACCTTTTTTATAGTTCATAGGTCCACTACCTATCCACTTTATCCCTGCCATATCGTATTCGCCACCAACGTAGCCAGGCATTGCGTTAATTCTACCTAAAACGTTTTCATCTTCAACCGTTTTTCCCCAACGAACAACGCATTTGCCAGGTGAAATAACTTCACCCTTAGCATTAAGCATATAAACGGCTTCAACGTCCTTAATAGCCTTTTGCATATCTAAAACGCCCGTTTCTTCCATAGCCTTATTATTTAAAAATAACACTTCAACTTTTGCCATGATTTTTTATCCTTTTATTTTTTATTAACTTTATCAGTAGTGTCGGCAGAGCCGTAACAATTATATTGGTCTAGTCGCCAAGAAATAGGAACTGATGGGCATTTTTCTTCAATATCATCAGCAAGTTCAACGCCCCAACCCGGGCCATCGGGAATTTCCATATAACCATCTTTAAGTTTAAACTTATATTCGCCCATGCAACTTAATGCCTGATTAAATGTTGCCGGTGGGAAAGTTTCCATAATTAAGAAGTTAGGTATCACAGCAGCCATATGTAAACTTGCCGCAATATTTATAACGCTAACTGGAACGTGTGGCACGATATAAGCGTGGTGCGCTTCTGCAAGTGCACAAACTTTCATACTGCCTGTAAACCCACCCAAAGTGCAAACGTCTGGCCTAGCGATACGCATACCTGCATTAAGCATCATTTCAAATTCTTGTATACTAATGCACCTTTCCCCAGCAGCGATAGGAACTACGGTTTTTGCAGTAAAGTCTTTTAAAGTTTCAATATTTTCTGAACGGATAGGGTCTTCAAAGAACAAAATATTTAAGTCTTCTAGCATTTTGCAAAGCATTAAAGATTCGTCGCCGTTAAGTTCCCTGTGAATTTCAATGGCGATATCCATTTCATCACCAAGCACTTCTCTAGCGAAAGCAATTCTATTATACATAGTGCTTAATCTTTTTGAAGTTGCCCAACCTGTCATATCCCTACAAGGGTTAATTCTAACTGCAGTAAAGCCTTCTTCTTTGGCTTCTAATAAAAGCGCCTTAAATAAGCCGTAATCATTATTAGGGGTAATGTGGCGCCATACACGGATTTTATCCCTATACTTTCCACCGAACAAGTCGTAAACAGGCACGCCTAAAGCCTTGCCCTTAATATCCCAAAGTGCTAAATCTATTGCAGAAATAGCGCTTTGAATATTCATACCCTTAAATTGGTGTTCTTCGTAAAGCCTTTCATTAATAAAATTAATTCTATTAACGTCTTCACCAACGATAACGGGTTCTAAACACTTAAGTGTTCCAACAACCCCTTCTCTCATTGCCCAAAGCCCAGATTCGCCAAGCCCAACAATGCCTTCGTCTGTATGAACTTTTACGAACAAATGCCTATTACCAGATAAAATAGGCTCTATTTTAGTAATTTTCATTTTTCACCTATAAATATTATTTTTTCTTTGTTTTTGTTATTCCTAAAAAATCAACGAATAGCCAAATGCAAGATACTACGTATATTAAGTATAAAAAGCATTCTAATATGAACAGCAAAGTTTTGCCAAACCACTTCCAAAAATGTTTTGCTTTTTCTTTTTTTAGTTCTTTATTATCACTATCGCTTTTGTTTGCTTCTTCGTTTATTTTAACTTCTTCCATTTTTAATCCTTAAACTTTTCGTTTATCATTTCTAAAGTTTCTCTAACCAAAATTTCGCCACCGATATGACCTGTTGTACCAGAAGAAACGTACGCAGAATAGTGGCTACCTTTTTCAGCAGTTTCGGTTGGTAAATACCCACCGCAACCACAAGCAAGTTGAATAAGGAAGGTTTGTTTTGCCTTGCTTCTTGCCCTAATTTGGTTGCCGTAATCTAAAAATAATTCATAAGGGTTTGTTGCAAAAGCAACGTCATCAAACCTAATAACGTGAATTTCTTCCTTAAAAGTGTTCATTTGTTGTTGTGCCGTGTACCTATCAACAATACCTGAATAAATATAAAGTTTTGCATTTTCTTCATAAGTGACGCGCTTGCCACGATTGTTAGCAATAAACGTGTCAATTTTATTTTTAGCGTCTTCATATTCACTAATGGTAACTCTTCTAAGTGGGAAAGTCATATCCACAGTTTGGTGAACTAAAACGCCTTCATCTTTCATTTTTGAAGTGTCTAATTCTTCAAAAACTGAAATAATTTCATTTGAAATTCTTCTGCCAACAACTTTTAAGCCAGATAAATCATACATAGATGGGTCGGCACGCCTTTCAACAGGGTAAATATGGTTAATATTAGGGTCTTCAACAGGGGTTTCCGGTTCAACCCAACGGATTAAATCCCTAGGGCATTGGTCGCCTGCGGCAGAACATAAGCCTAAAACAAAAATCTTTCTGCCAAAATGTTTTTCTAAATTTTCTTTAACCTTTCCCCAGTAATCTGAAGAAATAAAATACCTTTGTTCAACAACTTGCGCAGGGCAAGCAATATTTGCAATAACGCCGTTAACTTCCCTATTTTTATCAAAGGTATAAATTAATTCAATACCACTATCGTTGCCACTCTCTAAGTGGGTGAAGTTAGCCATGTTTGTTTCCCCCCACATTTTTGCTTGACCATCATCATAAACAGCCCTACGGCACATACCAACAGGGGCACGGCCGAACGCACATTGATAGAAAGCATCTGTTCTATTTTCCCAAGCAAGTAAAACTGCTTCAGCAATCTTATCCGCCAAGAAATAAAGCGCATCTTCCGGACTCATAAATTCTTCATCACTAGTTTTAGATAAATATTCCATATCTTTAGGTAGCGTGCGTTTTAAGTAGTTATCTTGAATAACGTAGCCTAAAGTTCTAACTTGTTTGTAAGTATAAGAATTGTGGGTGTGGATTGCAGAAAGAATTACCTTATCGGTAGAAATAGGTAGTTTATCTTTTAACTTTTCCTTAACCATTTTGTTAAGGTTTTGTGCAACGCCACCTAAATCACACGAACAAATAATCATTTGGTCGTCACCACTTTCTAATGCGAAAGCAGTTGCATAAAGCCTGCTTTCAACAACGTCAGAAACCCTTTCATAGAATTGCCCTGCAAGGCTGATTTTTTGATTTGGGGTTATATCTACTTCTGCCCAACCGATTTTAATTTTACTCATTTTAATCACCTTTTATATATGTGTTTTATAATATTTTTATTATAATACACCGCAGTTAAAAATGCAAATGAAAAGTTAATATTTTTTCATTTTATATTAATTTAAAAAGTAAAGGAACGG
>JAZRDW010000228.1:0-1975 GCA_045660505.1 Christensenellaceae bacterium
TTTTTTTAATTTGTTTACTTTTTTAATTAGTTTATATCACTTTTAAAAGAAATTTTATCAGTATAGAATTCTTTTAAATAAAATTCATCTTCTTTTGGGATATCCCCCGTTATGTTAACTTCACCACAATTAGAAAGTAAAACTTCCCTAATAATTTTAACACCTTGCCCACCTAAAAGCGCACACCTATTCAATCTTCTATAGTGGTTATCGTAAACCCTGCCGTTATCAATATAAACGCGCTTTCTTTTATTTTCAATTAAATAGGATATAAACTCTTTTAACTGCGAAGTTAAAAAACACGGCGGTATACAATCAATAACGTCGCACCACTTTTTCTTTAATAGTTTAAGCCTAAAATTATAAACGCCGTCTATTGCAATTTCACTATAATTTTTAAGCCTATCAAAGGTATATTTTTTGTCATCATCAAGGTCGGCGGCAATTAAACTTGCATATAAAATATTCTTTTCGTTTACGGATAAGCCACCCACCTTTAGATTAGAATTAAAAAACTCACTTTTATATTTAATAGTTATTACTTCTGCCACCCTATCACAAACTTCAGTTTTAATTATATCGCCATAATAATCTGGGCAATTTATAGTTAATTTTGACCGACCAAAAACACTATCCAACCTAGCATTGCAATCTGAATTAGTGAATAATTCACTAAGCATTGTTTGCAAATATAAAAGGTTATCTTCAGCCGTTTGATTTTCTGTTACAACTACCTTCATACCTTATATTTTATGCCCCTAAAAAAATTTTATTTATGTTTTACAATATTTATTTTCCTTGCAATCAATTTGCCTATTTCAGAAATGATTATTATTAGAGAAGAAGTAATTATACACTTAACCCAAGATAAAAGCGAAAGTGAGTTTACACCAAAAATTAAAGGGCAAAATTGCACTATAATAAAGTGAACTAATATTACTAAAGTAAAGGTAAAAAGCATAAGTTTATTTTTGCCTATTCTACTAAATATACTCTTTTTGCCTAGTTCTATTGAATTAAAGGCATTGAACAACTGAAACAAAATAAATAAGGTGAATATTACCCCGCCCAACTCGTTATCGCCAACATTTAAAAAATCGTATAAATACTCTAAAATCATAATTGAACCAACAACAGTTCCGTTGAATAAAATTCTAAACAACATACTTTTAGAAACTATATTTTCCTTTCTTTTTGTTGGTTTTTGTGTCATTAAATCATCACTTGCTATGTCAAGCCCTAAAGTCAAGGCAGGCGGACCATCCATAATCAAATTAATCCACAATAGTTGCAAGGTGTTAAAGGGCGCTGGCAACCCTAAAACTGCACATAAAACTATAAAAAATAATGCTGATAAGTTTACCGATAATTGAAACAATATAAAACGCTGAATATTTTTATATACCTTTCTTCCAAAAGATATTGATTTTACTACCGAAGAAAAACTATCGTCTAATAAAACTATATCGGCAGATTCTTTGGTTATATCACTTCCGTTTATACCCATTGCAAAACCTACGTCGGCTTGTTTTATTGCAGGGGCATCATTTATCCCATCACCCGTAACGGCAACTACTTCCCCCTGTGATTTTAACGCCTTTACCACCCTTAACTTAATTATAGGCGTACTTCTTGCAATAACTGAAACTTTATTTATGGCGTTTAGAAAATCTTTATCACTAAGTTTATCAAGTTCACTTGCTAAAATAACTTCATTTTCATTTTTAGCAATATTTAATTCTCTAGCAACGGCAAAAGCCGTTTCAAAATTATCACCCGTTAAAATTTTAATTTTAATTTTTGCCTTTTTGCAGTCGCTAACGGCTTTATAAACTTCTTTTCTAATGCTATCGGCAATACTAACAAAACCATCATAAACAAACTTATCACTACCACTATCACTATCTTTATGCGCAAAACATAACACCCTTTTGCACTTCTTTTGGTATTGTTTAATTTCATAAATTATTTTTTC
>JAZRDW010000229.1:0-8274 GCA_045660505.1 Christensenellaceae bacterium
TCAACAAAAATTTGCCCTATAAAAGTTATTATAAGGTAAATTGATATCATTAATGAATAATATTTGCCACTTTCTTTGTGGTTTAACAACAAGTTTTCATTTTTATCCATACGCTTATTTTACATTATTTTTTTAAATTAGTAAACTCAATTTTTGTTTTTTAGTTAAAAAAAATAAAACCCCACCGTAAAAGTGAGGTAAATTTTATATTTTTTGTTAAGCCCTTGGTGAATAGTTAGGTGATTCTTTAGTAATAGAAATATCGTGTGGGTGTGATTCAACTAAAGATGCGCTAGAAATTTTAACGAATTGCGCTTTCTTTCTTAAATCATCAATAGTAGGTGTACCGCAATAACCCATACCTGCACGAATACCACCGCACATTTGGAATACTATGTCGCTTAATGCTCCACGGTAAGGAACACGACCTTCAACGCCTTCTGGAACAAGTTTCTTAGCGTTTTCTTGGAAGTATCTATCCTTACTACCACAAGCCATAGCAGGTAATGAACCCATACCCCTATAAACTTTGAAACTTCTGCCTTGGTAAATTTCAATTTCGCCTGGGCTTTCTAAGGTGCCGGCTAAAAGTGAACCTATCATAACTGCAGCAGCACCGCCACCGATAGCCTTAGTAATATCACCACTATACTTAATACCACCGTCAGCAATAATCTTCTTGCCAAACTTATCTGCCCTTTCAGCACAGTCCATAATAGCAGTTAATTGTGGAACGCCGATACCAGCGACAATTCTAGTTGTACAAATAGAACCAGGGCCGATACCAACCTTAACAACGTCTGCACCAACGTCAATAAGTGCTTCAGTGGCATCAGCAGTAGCAACGTTACCAGCAATAAGTGGTAAATTAGGATATTTTGCTTTAATAAGTTTAATGGTATCTAAAATATTTTTAGAGTGGCCGTGCGCACTATCAACAACGATAATATCAACTTTTGCTTTAACAAGCGCTTCAACCCTTTCTAAAGTATTTTTAGAAACGCCAACAGCAGCACCTGCTAAAAGTCTGCCGTTCTTATCTTTTGCAGAGTTAGGGTATTGAATAGCCTTTTCAATGTCTTTAATAGTGATTAATCCTTTCAAATATCCGTTATCGTCAACGATAGGTAATTTTTCAATTCTATGTTTGCCAAGAATTTTTTGTGCTTCATCAAGCGAAGTTCCTACAGGTGCAGTAACTAAATTATCTTTAGTCATAATATTTTTAATAGGTTGTTCAAAATTGCTTTCAAAACGCAAGTCCCTATTAGTTAAAATACCAACTAATTTGCCGTTTTTAGTGATAGGCACACCGCTAATGCGATATTTTTCCATAAGTGCTAAGGCATCAGTTACAGGGTTATCTGGTTCTAAAAAGAAAGGGTCTGTAATAACGCCGTGTTCACTTCTTTTAACCTTGTCAACGTGAAGTGCTTGTTCTTCAATTGACATATTTTTATGGATAATACCTATACCACCTTCCCTTGCCATAGCAATAGCAAGGCGTGCTTCGGTAACGGTATCCATAGCGGCTGACATTAAAGGAATATTAAGTTTAATATCGTTAGTAAGTTTAGTTGACAAGTCAACGTTTGCTGGAATAATATCACTCGCTTGTGGAACGAGCAATACGTCATCAAAAGTTAAGCCTTCTTTTATGATTGTACCCATAAAAATCTCCTTATGTAATTATTTATATTTAATGTTAATTATTTGCCAAATTATAAATGTATAGTGCGTCACTATTTTTTAACTGCAATTGCGTGCTATCAGGTGGAATAATTAAATTTAGCGCGTCTGAAATAATTTTTATTTCCATAGGGCTATTGCCAGAAAGATAATCATAAATCAAAACACGGAAAGGGTTGTTTTGTGAATAAGTGTTCCCGCAATAATCTTTAGCGTAATCTACAGCGGAAGAAAACTTATCATTTTCAGCAAGTGCTAGCGCATATTGACTAGCATAAAAATCACGCATATCTCTATTTTGTGATTGACCTAAAATTAAATTATCAAACTCACTATGTTCTAAAATAAGTTTATAATATTTTTCAGCCCTTTGGCTATCGTATTTAACTTCAATTTTAAGAACTAAAGTATTTAAGTCATCAATACTTTTTGTTTTATTATATTGTTTTTCATAAAAGAAAACGGACGCAGAATTAAACCCAACGCCGTCAAACATCTTACCTAAAACACCAGGGGCGCTAAAGGAAAGCACGCCAAAAGCAATAGCGCCTGCCACCAAAAAAGAAATTAAAGTTATTATTATTGTTTTAATAACAAGATTCTTCACTTATAAATAGCACCCTTTTAATTTATTTTATCTATTTTAACAAAGTTTAAATAAAAAATCAATTCTTTTTCATATTTTTTTTAATTTAGGAATTACTTTTTATGTTAAAACATAGTATTAAATATGAAAAGATTAGTAAAAATTTTATGTGTTTGTTTTTGTTTATGCTTTTGTACCTTAATTTTTATGGGTTGCAAAAGTCAAAATCCACTCATTTCTTCGGTTAGTGAACTTAGAAGTGATATATTTTCAGGCAGTAATGAAAACTTTACCTTAAAAGCGCAATACGGCTTTAAGGAAACCCCTTATCATAACGACGGAAAGGTTAGCAGTAGAGTTTACCTATTGACCTTTAAGTTAGTTGATAAGGAAATTGATGATATAAGTTATTCAATTACCCTTGATTATAACTCATCTTCCTATTCGGCTAATTTTAAACTTAACCCCGTTTCTAGCAAGGTTATTGCACAAATGGAAATTGATAATTTTAACCTTAAAGAATTTACCGTTAACCTTTGCTACGGGAATAATACCGAACAAATTTTAATGAAATCGGTTGTGCCAACTAACACCATTAGTTATGAAAAGGCGCTTGATAATTTATACAATAACCAAAGCCATTTAATTAATGCTTATACCGATAAAGACGGCAATTTTAACGCTGAAATTTATATGAGAGTTGTTGTCAAAAAGGATAAATCTTTTTGGTATATAGGCATTGCTAACGGAAATAATAACCTAAAAGCCTTACTTATTGACGGAGTAACGGGCGAAGTTAAAGCAATTAGAGAAATTTTTTAATTAATAAAATAGCAAAATACAAATAAACAAAAAGCGCGTTCGCAAATATTATGCGAGCGCCCTTTTATTTTTCTATAAACAACTATTAAATATTTCTTTAACTTCTTCATAACCCAAAGGAATATAACTTTTAACAACCCTTGTTTTGTTATGGGAGCAGTTTAAGGCTAAAGCGTCAATATCGCTTTCTTTAATGCCAAACTCACTTAGTTTTGTAGGCATACCTAATGAAACAAAGAATTCACTCAATTTTTCAATGCCTAATTTACCTGCAATTAAGTCATCATCTTCTTTTATATCAAAAACTCCCCTAGCAAATAAAGCAAATCTTTTTGGGTTGGTTTTAAGAACGAATTTTGCCCACGCTGGGTATAAAACGGCAAGCCCTGCCCCGTGCGCAACTTCATCAAAAATACCGCTAACTGCGTGTTCTAATTGATGAACTGCAAGATAGTTTTCCCTACCGCAACCGGTTAAGCCGTTATGCGCTAAACTTGAACCCCACATTAATGTTGCCCTAGCATCATAATCGGTTGGGTTTTCTATTGCAGTTTTACCTGCGCTAATGATAGCCTTTAATAAACCTTCGCTTATTCTATCAGTCAAAGGGGTGTCATCACAAACGGAAAAATATCGTTCTAAAGTATGCGTCATCATATCAACTATTCCACAAGCCGTTTGATACGGACTAACAGAATAGGTTAATTCTGGGTTAAGGATAGCAAACTTGCACCTATTAAATTCGGTTGAAACGCCTTTTTTAGCATTAGTTTCAGTATTAGTTAAAACGGCAGAATTGCTCATTTCACTACCCGCCGCCGAGTGCGTTAAAATACAGCCCACAGGTAGCGCGTCTTTTGGGGTGGCTTTACCTATGTGAAAATCCCACTCGTCACACTCAGCCTTAACTCCTAAAGCCGTAGTTTTAGAAGAATCTAAACTACTGCCACCACCAACGGCTAAAATAAATTCAACCTTTTCTTTTTTAGCAACTTCAATAGCCTTTCTAACAAAAGAAAGTTTTGGGTTAGGTTCAACGCCACCAAATTCAACAACATCAATGCCGTTTTCTTTTAGTGAAAGCATAACTTCATCATAAAGCCCGCTTTTTTTAATGCTGGCCTTACCATATTGCATCATTATTTTTTTATACCCTAGTTCTTTGATTATTTTACCCACGCTTTTGTGAGTATCTTTACCAAAATAAACTTTGGTTGGTGTGTTATAAATAAAATCTAACATTTATTTTTCCTTTTAATTAAATTAAAGTTTTATTAAAATATTTTGTCCTTTCAAAACAAAAGAAACAAGTTATGCTAGGCTCGGCAAGCCGTGGGGTGAAATAGACCGTCTGGTCATTGAAGTCCACGGCGCAGACAGTAAACGACGCAGAACGCAGTTTATTTGGTTTTGTTATTGAAATTATCTTTTAAGGACACTATTTCACTAATTATTTCTTTACCCTTAACATTTAAGCGCTTAAAGTAGCCCGTTCTTAAAAGTTGGTAAGGGGTATCAATATCGTTTTCAAAAACATAAGGTTCAACTTTACCGTTATAAATTGAAACGCTATCTTTATTCATTCTTTCAGAGAAATCTTGCCCAGAATATTCTTCATCATTTAATAAATAGCCGTATTGGCGAATTTCTGTATCAACTGCGTCTTCTTCGTTAACCCATTGAATAACGCCTTTACATTTAATACCAGAATTATCACTACCACTCTTGCTGTTTTCATAATAAGAACAAAGCAATTCTTTAACTAAACCATTTTCATCTAAAACAACGTCATCACACTTGATAATGTATGCACTCTTTAGTCTAACAACGCCATCTCTCTTTAGACGGAAATATTTTGGTGGTGGGTTAAGTGAGAAGTCATCAGCATCAATATAAATATGCTTTGAGAAGTTGATTTTTCTTGTTCTCTTAATTTCTTCGTTAGGGTTTATTTCAAAATCTAATTGTTCAGTTTTATCATCTGGGTAATTAGTAATAGTCACCTTTAATGGTTTTAGAACAGCCATTGCCCTTTCAGCATTAGCGTTTAAGTATTCCCTAATGCACGCTTCTAAATAACTAATTTGAACTTCAGAGTTTGCCTTACTAACACCTATTCTTGCGCAGAAATCTTTTAAAGCGTCGGCTGGAACACCACGGTTTCTTAAACCTGTTAAAGTTGGCATTCTTGGGTCATCCCAACCGTCAACTGAACCTTCTTCAACAAGTTTTTTAAGGTATCTTTTACTCATAACTAAGTTAGTCACGTTAAGTCTTGCAAATTCAATTTGGCGTGGCTTTGGGTTAAAACCTAATTCAATACCAACCCAGTCGTATAAAGGTCTGTGGTCTTCAAATTCTAAAGTACAAAGTGAGTGCGTAATACCTTGCATATAGTCGCAAATAGGGTGTGCATAATCATACATAGGGTAAATGCACCATTTATCACCCGTTCTGTGGTGGGTTTGGCGTAAAATTCTATAAATAACAGGGTCACGCATATTGATGTTTGGTGATGCCATATCAATTTTAGCACGCAAACATTTTTCCCCGTCCTTAAACTTACCTGCACGCATATCGCTAAATAATGCTAAATTTTCTTCAACGCTTCTATTCCTATAAGGGCTTTCTTTACCAGGTTCGGTTAAAGTACCACGATTTGCGCTAATTTCTTCAGGGGTCATATCGCAAACGAACGCCTTGCCCTTTTTGATTAATTCAACGGCAAAATCGTAAATTTTTTCAAAATAATCAGATGCGTAGTTTTCTTTATCCCAAGAAAAACCTAGCCATTTAATATCAGCCTTAATAGCGTCAACGAACTCTGTTTTTTCTTTTGATGGGTTTGTATCATCAAAAAACAAATTACATTTCCCATTATATTTATCTTTCATGCCAAAGTTAATGCAAAGTGATTTTGCATGCCCTATATGAAGATAGCCGTTTGGTTCTGGTGGGAAACGGGTGTGAACTTTATTCACCTTGCCACTTTCTAATTCATCATTGATAATTTGTTCAATAAAATTTGTTGCTTCTACCATAATAAATTTCCTTTTTATCTAAACTTTAAGTTAAATCTTAAAAACATTCTTCGCAAACGTCTTTTACTCTTTCAAAATTAGTTCTTCTCTTTTCTAAAAGCCAACTAACTATATCGGTATTAAAATAAGTATATTCAATCCCGTCGTTATGCCCAAACTCATCTAAAATAACAAGTTCAGCCTTGCCACCGTGAACATTAACACTATCCACCATTAATTGTGAATGAATTAGTGGAACGCTAATATCTATTTTCCCGTGGTATGCTTTAACCGGTGTGGTAATTAGCCTTCCTGCACGCCAAGAAAGTCCACCACCGGCAACGGGCGCAATCGCTGAAAAGAAGTTAGGACAACTTAGTCCCATTTCCCAAGTTCCAAAGCCACCCATACTACTGCCCGTTATAGAAATTCTATCTAAAGAAATTTTATATTCGCTAACGATTAAATCTATTAAGTTTTTAACCTTATCAACGATATTATTCCAAACTACCTCTCTTGGGCATTGTGGACATAAAACCACGGCTGAAATTTCTTTGCCGTCATTTATCAACTTTGGAATTCCGTGTCTATAAAGATGCTCAATCTTTTCGCCACGTTCCCCTGCGCCGTGAAGATAAATAAGAAGTGGTGGATTTTCCACCCTTTCGCTAGGGGTAAATAGAATTGCTTGTAATGGATATTCGTGTCCGTTTAATATTTTTACTTTCGTAATAAACATATTATAACACAAATATAAAAAATAAAAAAGCGTTTTATTTATTTTATTTACCAACTTATATTAAATATTTTAATATACTTAGTTGTTTACTTGACTAAATATTAAAGATAATGTACAATAATTAGCGATTAATATTTAGATTTTTAAGGAAGTGGATATTATGGAAGAAAAAATTAACACTTTTAGCATGGAAAAAATTGTTAACCTTTGTAAAGGTAGGGGTTTTATTTTCCCTGGTAGTGAAATTTACGGTGGCTTAGCAAACACTTGGGACTACGGTCCTTTAGGCGTTGAATTAAAAAACAACATTAAGCGTGCTTGGTGGCAAAAATTCGTTACCGAAAATAAACTAAACGTTGGCTTAGACGCTGCAATTTTAATGAACCCACAAACTTGGGTTGCATCTGGACACTTAGCAGGCTTTTCAGACCCACTTATGGATTGTAAAGAATGCCACGAAAGGTTTAGGGCTGATAAACTTATTGAAGACTGGACCAAAGAAAATAACTTCACTTTACCAAAGCCTATTGATGCATTTTCTCACGAAGAAATGAAGGCTTTCGTTGAAGAACACAATATTCTTTGCCCAACTTGTAAAAAACATAACTTTACCGATATCCGTCAATTTAACTTGATGTTCAAAACTTTCCAAGGCGTTACTGAAGATGCTAAAAACACAGTATATCTTCGCCCAGAAACAGCACAAGGTATTTTCACAAACTTCGTTTCTGTTCAAAGAACTTCTAGGAAAAAAGTTCCTTTCGGTATAGCGCAAATAGGTAAATCATTTAGAAATGAAATTACCCCTGGCAACTTTATTTTCCGTGTGCGTGAATTTGAACAAATGGAACTTGAATTCTTCTGTAAGCCTGGCACCGATTTAGAGTGGTTTAGTTACTGGCGTTCATTCTGCCGTGACTGGTTGCTTGCTATCGGCTTAAATGAAGATAGAATTAGGCTTCGTGACCACGACCCTGAAGAATTATGTTTCTATTCTAAAGCAACAACTGACTTTGAATTCTTATTCCCATTCGGTTGGGGCGAACTTTGGGGCGTTGCTGATAGAACTGATTATGACTTAACACAACACCAAACTGTTTCTGGTAAAGATTTATCTTACTTTGACCAAGAAGCAAACGAAAGGTATATCCCTTACGTTGTTGAACCAAGTTTAGGTGTTGAAAGAACCGTTCTTGCCGTACTTTGCAACGCTTATGACGAACAAGTTGTTGATAGTGAAAAGAACGATATTAGAACTGTTTTACACTTACACCCTACCCTAGCACCATTTAAGTGCGCAATATTGCCACTTTCTAAAAAGTTATCTGAAAAGGCTGATGAACTTTATTCTGAATTGATTAAGAGTTTCCCTGTTGATTATGATGATGCTGGTTCTATCGGTAAAAGGTATCGCCGTC
>JAZRDW010000230.1:0-1878 GCA_045660505.1 Christensenellaceae bacterium
TCTTCCTTAAAAAGTGCGTTTAATTTAGCCATTAAGTTTTTTGTGCGGGTGGTTGGTTTAGATAAGAAATCAGCGTCGCCTAAATATTTAGTATAGTTAGTTAAAATAAAATCACGCACGTTAATTTCGTCTTGCCAAACACCGTTTTGAAAACCTTTCCAGTTAATATGATTCATATAGCACTCCTTTTTAATTGAATTACCCTAAAATAACACAAAAGGGCAACTCAATTTTGATAAATTGAATTGCCCAGACGGTCGGCTAACATATAAATGCATTCCCTTGCGGTGAACCCCGCATTTCCCGTCAGTTATGCATTTACAAATAGATTATAGCACTCATTAAAAACAATTGTCAAGTTTAAAACGCAATAAAAATAAACAATTTGAAAAGGCAATAAATTAACAATATAATTTACAAAAGAGAAAAACTATGTTATAATAATTTTAATATTTAAGGAGAGAATAGTTTTGGCAACTAGAAAGAATTTTATTAAAGAAGATAGAACTATTATAGGCGAAAAGGTGAAAGAAGCCTTTTCATCAGTTTTGCCTATTGCTATTATAGTTTTAATTCTTTGTTTAACAATAGTTCCTATAAATAGTGGCACTTTTTTATCCTTTGTTGTGGGCGTGCTATTCGTAGTGGTTGGCATGGGCTTATTTACTTTGGGCGCAGATACTGCTATGACCCCTATGGGCGAATACGTGGGAACTAGCATTGTTAAAACTAAAAAGATTTGGTTTATTATACCTATCTGCTTTATAGTTGGTGTTTTAATAACTATTTCCGAACCAGACCTATCTGTTTTAGCCACACAACTTTCATCAGTAATAGATAAATGGACGCTTATTTTAACCATAGGCGTTGGCGTTGGCGTATTCTTAGTTATTGCCTTTTTAAGAATTATATTAAAAATTAAACTTTCAGTTTTGTTAATAATATTTTATACAATAGTGTTCGTTTTAGCGATATTCGTGCCTGATATATTTATTCCACTTGCATTTGACTCTGGTGGGGTTACAACAGGGCCAATGAGCGTGCCTTTTATAATTGCAATAGGCACGGGTGTTGCTGGTATTAGTGGGGAAAAGGATGCTGAAAACGACGGGTTTGGTTTAACTGCACTTTGTTCTGTTGGGCCGATAATAGCAATTATGCTTTTAGGCGCAATACTTAAACCTGAAAGTTTTGAAGTGTCTTCTTCTACTTCTATTGCAATAGAAAATTCACGCGATTTAGGTTGGGCGTATTTATCAAATATCCCACACTATATCGTTGAAGTTAGTTTTGCGTTATTGCCTATAATAGGTTTTTTCTTTATTTTCAAAATTTTTGGGCAAAAGATAGATAAAAATAAATTTGTTAAAATTTTAATAGGTATTTTCTATACGTATTTTGCATTAGTGTTTTTCTTAACGGGTGTAAACGTAGGGTTTTTACCTGTTGGTAGTTTAATAGGTAATCAACTAGGCTCACTAACTATAAACGGAATTTCATTAAACTGGATAGTTGTTCCTATCGGTATGATTATGGGGTATTTCGTTGTAGCCTGTGAACCAGCCGTGCACGTTTTAACTAAACAAGTTTATGAAATTACTTCGGGCGCAATACCTAAAAAGGCATTAAGCACAAGCCTTATGATAGGCGTTGCAATTTCAGTAGGCTTAGCAATGCTTAGAATACTTTTACAAATACCTATTATTTATTTTTTACTACCAGGGTATTTGATAGCAATAATATTAACCTTTATAGTGCCAGATATATTCACGGCAATAGCCTTTGATTCTGGTGGTGTAGCATCTGGCGCAATGACGGCAAGTTTCTTAATGCCTTTCGCATTAGGGGTTTGCTCTGCCGTTGGTGGAAACGTTGCAA
>JAZRDW010000231.1:0-3166 GCA_045660505.1 Christensenellaceae bacterium
TTTATTTAATAAAAAATAAATCGCCACAATATATTGTGTGTGGCGATAAATTAAACACTATTTTTTTGTTGATTTTTTATTTTATTCTAATGGTTCGTCATCACGGCGAATAGGAACGTAAACGTAGCCTGCAAGCCATGGTCCGTTGTGCGCGCCACTTACGGGTGACATAACAACTCTTTCGTGATTACATTTAATACCATATTCTTTTTCAATTTCAACTAATTTATCTAAAACTGAAGTGCCGGTGTAGGTGTGAAGTAGAATATAATCTTTTTCATCTCTATCGCCTATCATTTCTTTTAAGATTTCGCAAGTTTTTTGCAATGCTTTCTTTTGTGTTCTTACTGAACATAGTGGCACGCATTCCCCTTCTTTACTAAAGTGGATTACAGGGCAAATTGAAAGAAGTTTGCCTAAAAATGCCTTGCCACCTTTAAGTCTGCCGTTGTAAATTAAATAATCTAACCTACCGTCAATACCAAAGAATTCATACCTGTTTTTAATCCAGTCAAGTTCTTTTAATATTGTTTCAGAATCAAGCCCTTTTTTAACAAATTCACTTGCCTTAATAGCCAAAAGCCCTTCAGCAAAAGCCGTAATGCGTGAATCAATTGCATGGACTTTAATTTTATCTTTATATTCTTCAGCGGCAAGCCTTATAACGTTATAAGTTCCGCCTAAGCCAGAACTAATTGCTATAACTATAATTTCATCATAGCCATCAGCAATAGCCTTGTCAAAGTGCGCTTTAACTTCTTCAACGGTTGGCATAGCCGTTCTTGGAAGGTTATTCTTTACGTCTTCTAAAGTTTCAAGTTCAGAATAAAACTCATCAGGGTTAAGGTCTAAACCTTCAAGCATTTCTTTACCCTTAAACAATACTTTTATTCTAATGATATCAATATCATGTTCTTCCATATACCTTTTAGGCGCATATTCAATACAGCCCGTTGAAGTACACATAACCTTAATTTTACTCATTTTCAACTTTCTCCTATCAAAAAAAATTATTCTAAAGCGATTAAGAAAGAATAAACTTCTTGCCCGCCGTCAAATTCAACAAGTTCAGCATCACCAAAATTTTCTTCTATAAATTCACGAACAACTTCCTTTTCTTCTTCGGTAATATCTGCGCCGTAGAAAACAGTTATAATTTCCTTATCGTAAACGTCTTCAGCGTTTAGTAAAAGTTGCTTAAAGCACTCTAACTTGTCTTTATTTTCTAACATTATCCCTTTAGGGGAAAAGGCCATATAGTCACCCTTTTTAATATCAATATCGTTTAAGTGGGCATCTCTAATTGAATAGGTTATAGAATAACTATCAACGCTTTCTATTGCCCCTTCCATATCTTCCACTAAAGATTTAGCGTCATCTTTTAACGCAACAACCATAAGCGCAGAATAAACTTGTTGTGGGGTTTTTGTTGGCAACACTATAACTTCTGAATCTTTATAAAGGTCGCCTGCTTGTTTTGCCGCTAAAACGATATTTTTATTGTTTGGTAAAACTATAATATAATCTGCGTTAACTTGTTCAAAACCACGGATAAAATCTTCAGTAGACGGATTATCCGTTTGACCACCACTAACTATGTAATCAGCGCCGTTTTCCGTATAAATTTTAGCAAACCCACTACCTGATGCAACGGCAACTATTGCGCAATGCACTCTTTTAGTTGGCTTTTCTTTTTCGGTTAAAGTGTTGTTGTGTTGCAAGGTCATATTTTCAATTTTAACCGAAATAAATTCGCCGTATTTTTGGCTTTCAGTTAAAACAACTGCAGGGGTTAAGGTGTGAACGTGAATTTTAACCTTATCTTCCGTTTGAACGGCAACTACACTATCCCCAAGGGTTGATAAAAAGTATATAAAATTATTTAGGTTAAAGTTTTTAACCCCGTCTTTACTATCTAAAAGTTGAAGTAAAACTTCGGTGCAATACCCAAAATCCATTTTTGAACTTGCATCAAAGTTAATTTCTTCAGCGCATTTTTCTTCAGCAGAAGTAAAAGCAAGTTCGCCAAAACTTTCTTCGCCGATAATCGCTTTATAAAAACCTTCGGCAATGCAAACAAGCCCAGCCCCACCACTATCAACAACCCCTGCTTCTTTTAAGGTTGCTAATAGTTCTGGTGTTCTTTCTAAAGAAGTTTTGAGTTCTTGTAGATATACCTTAAAAAATTCTTCTAAAGAAGTTTCTTCGGTTGTTAAAGCGTTAACCTTTTCTGACGCTTCACGGGCAACGGTTAAAATTGTGCCTTCAACAGGTTTAACCACAGCCTTATATCCGTATTCCACACCACTTTTAAGGGCAAGTGCAAAATCTAACGCGCTAGCAGTTTGTTTATCTTTTAATCCAAGTGCTATGCCGTAAAATAATTGTGATAAAATTACCCCGGAATTTCCCCTTGCGTTAAGTAGCATTCCGTTTGCAAGCAAACTTGCCTTTTGCCCAACTAATTCTTCATTAGTTTTCTTAAGGCTTTCCACACCACCAACGATAGTTGCAAGCATATTGTCCCCCGTATCGCCGTCTGGCACAGGGAAAACGTTAAGTTCATTTATTATACCCTTGCTTGCTTGTAAATTTAATGCGCCAAAAGTTAACAACTTTTCAAACAAAGCGCCGTCAATTCTATTTAACTCCATAATAAACTTTTCTTCCTTTTAAAAATTATATTTCTACAATTTTTATTATCAATTTACATTTTACAACAAATTTTGAATAAGTTATGCATTTTAACTTTCAACAATTGTTGAAAAATGCCTTTTTATTAACTTTTTGATTAATTTTTTTGTGAAATAATACTATCTGGTAGATATGCCGTAAAGCAACAACCGTTTGGCAACAGATTTTCAACCGTAATATCCCCATCAAAAAGCGTTAAAATGTCTTTAACTAATGCAAGCCCTAGTCCATTGCCTTCTTGCTTATGCGAAGTATCTGCTTGATAAAACTTATTAAAGATGTATTTTTTATCATCTTCATCAATGCCCTCCCCTTGGTCTAAAACTTTAAACACAATTTTGTCGTTTTCGGTTTTTAAACTCAAGGTAATTTTTGTGCTTTCCTTGGTAAACTTAACGGCGTTTTCTATAAGATTACGCCATACGTTAAACATTAGATTTTCATTGCTTAAAACGGTAATCTCTTCTAAATC
>JAZRDW010000232.1:0-2110 GCA_045660505.1 Christensenellaceae bacterium
CCGTTTGCTCTGGTAGGGAAACTTCTTCAATACAAAGAATTTGCGTAGAACAAGGGTTAAAGGGCATTTTAGTTTCCTTTCAAGGTGCACACATAACCGATATAGAAAGTGGAAAGGAAATTTTTAAGAGTGGCTTATCTAAAGAAAACGCACTAAAAGCAATAACTGATTTAGAAGAATATCCACTAATTCCTTTAGTTTATACTGATAAAGACTTTTTCTATACAAAAAGAAACGAATATATTCAAATGTATGAAAATGCCGTTAATATTGTTGGTAGGGTTGCCAACGTAAAAGAAGAAATTAAAAAAATGGACGGGCAAATTTATAAAATTTGTTTTCTTGGCGAAGATGAAGTTGTTAACTTTGTTGCTAAAAAGTTTAACGATAAATATAAAGGCAAGGGCTTAAAATTTAATAGTGGCTCTAAATTCTTACTTGAAGTTATTAACCCAGATTGTGGCAAAGGGTTTGCCGTTAGATTTTTAGCCGACTATTACGGCGTTCCCTTAAACGAAGTTATTGCCGTTGGGGATAGCACTAACGATATTGACTTAATCGGTGGAAACTGGTTTGGCGTTGCCGTGGGTGATGGTAGGGAAGAATTAAAGAAAGTGGCTGATGAAGTGACTGTGCCGTTTGAAGATGACCCCGTTAAACTTTTACTTGAAAAATATTGTCTTAATTGATACATACTAATACTAAAGATAGGTGAAAAAATGACTGATAAAGACGTTCAAAATATTATCAATGTAATTATTGATGATAATGTAGATGAAAAATTAAACGAACTTAATGAAATTGATTTTGAAAAGAAAACTTTGCCACTTTTAGCAATTCGTGGAAAGGTGCTTTTTCCTAAAACAATTCTTAATTTAGATATAGGTAGGCAAGCCTCAATTTCAGCAGTTAATATGGCTGTTAAAAATAAGAGTGAAATTTTTATAACTTCACAAAAAAACCCTTTGATTGATAACCCTAAAAGTGAAGATTTAGCAAAAACTGGTGTGGTTGCAAAAATTGCGCAAATTATTAAAGGCACCCCTAACGGAATTATGAAGTTATCCGTTCAAGCCTTATACCGTGCTAAAATTGTGGAATTTGTTGGCGAAAAACCTTGTTTTGTTGTTTCTTCAGTTAAGGCTGATTATATTCCTTTTGAGTTGGAAGGGCCTTTAACTGCCTATATGCGCTTAGCAAAAAAGACTTTTTATGAGTATATTTCTAATGATAAACGCATTAATAAAGAATTACTTTCTTCTATTATGGAAATGGCAAACGCTAACGAATTTATTGATAACGCTTTGTCAATTTGCAATCTTAAAGAAGAAAGTGCGCAAGCCATTTTAGATATTGATAATACTGAAATGCGTTTGCAAGAATTTATACGCTTATTCCAAAAAGAACTTGAAATTGCTAAAATTGATAGGCAAATTACTGCTAAGGTAAGAAATTCTATTGATAAAAGCCAAAAGGAATTTTATCTTAGAGAACAAATTAAAGCAATTCACACCGAACTTGGTGACGACCCTGAAGAAGGTGATGAATTAATTAACCAAATTAAAAATTTATCTTTACCAAAAGATATTGAAGAAAAGGCATTAAAAGAAGTTAAACGCTTAGATAAAATTAATCCATCTTCGCCAGATTATAGCATAATTCTAAATTATTTAGAGTGGATAAAAGAATTACCTTTTAATAAAGGAACTTTAGATACTGCCGATATAAAGAAGGCTAAGGAAATTCTAGATAGCGACCATTTCGGTTTAGAAAAGGTTAAACAACGCATTTTAGAACACATTGCCGTTTTACAATTAACCAAACAAATTAAAGGACCTATTTTATGTTTCGTTGGGCCTCCGGGGGTTGGTAAAACTTCTGTTGCAACTTCTATCGCGCGTGCGTTAAATAGAAAATTCGTGCGTATGAGTTTGGGTGGTGTAAAAGATGAATCTGAAATTAGGGGGCATAGAAGAACTTACGTTGGCGCAATGCCGGGTAGAATTATTTACGGGCTTAAAAATGCAGGCGCAAATAACCCTGTTTTCCTACTTGATGAAATTGATAAACTTTCTTCTGATATTCACGGCGACCCATCAAGCGCATTGTT
>JAZRDW010000233.1:0-4896 GCA_045660505.1 Christensenellaceae bacterium
CCACTTACGCCAGCAGGTATCCAGTAAAGGTTAGGGTTCCAAGTTTCAACAGATAAATCAAAGTTAGATAAATCTTCAGCCGTTTGGTTAGGAACTTGTTCCCAACTAGAGAACGCTTTAATTTTATCAATATCGCCCAAAGTTTCTAAACCGATAGTGTTATCAAGCGAAGCGTGACCCACTATGCAACTTGAAATAACGCTAGCAATTTCAGTAAAGTGTAGGCCTTTTAATTTTTCGGTATCAAAAGTCACCCAGTCCCCCAACTTCTTGCCGTCGCCTATATCGGTGTTTTCAAGTTGAGTAACTAAATCTTCAACAAAAACAAGTTCATCAAAAGTGTAATCATTAAAAGATAAAATGGCATCAAGAATGCTCTTGTTAGAAATGTTTTCACTAACATACTGACTTTCTTGACCACCTAAATAAACTTTCATAGGGATAACTTTAATCCCAACGAACATTGTTAAAACCAAAATAATCGGCATACAAACTACGCCGAGTAACCAGAATAAAAAGTTCTTAAACTTTCTAAACTTTAAAGTTTTAAGACCTTTTTTAACCTTATCATCATATTGTTTTTTCTTTAACTCTTCCCTGGTCATATTAAACCCCCGAAAATGGAATTATTTTACACGCAAATCTAAAGCGATATTATATTAATAATATTAATAAATATATTTTATAACTATAAAGTTCATTATAGCACTACAAAAAGATAATGTCAACCACAAATCAAAATAGTATTTTTTTAATAAAATTAAAAAACAGCGTTTTTTTACGCTGTTTTTACATAAAAATTATTAATTATTTAATTTTCTTAAAATCTTTAGTGGCTAAATTTATAAGCGTTTCACTATCGTTTTTAGTTGGGTTTAGAATAGCAAAATCAAAAAGTTTGTTTAATTCTTTGCCTATTTCTTTATCCTTAAACCCTATTTCCATTAAAGTTTTTGATGAAATTTTTAAGTCTTTTAAGGTAAAAGGCGTGCCGTCAGTTAGCATTGTTTTATAAATTCTATCCCACTTAATTAAAGTTGGCGCAATATCGTGCTTTTCTAAACTAGCACGAAAATCTGCCTGTTTAACAAGCATTAATTCTTCAAGTCTATCGTGGTTTTTAACTATAAACCTACGCACTTTGTTTAGTTTTAGCGAACAGTCTAAATCAACCATGTGTTCTCTAACTAAAAACTTAATCTCTTTAATAGTTTGCTTATCGGCTTTTAACCTAAGTAAAACCCTTTCAGCAATCTTTTCGCCTTCAGAAAAATGCGCGTAATAATACCCGTCACGGCGGAAACAAAACGGCTTGCCTATATCGTGAAAAAGTGCGCCAAGTCTAACCTTTTTATCTGCATACAAAACACTCCTTAAACTATGTTCTAAAACGTCGTATAAGTGAAAATCTGCCCTTTGCGCCATGTTTCTTCCATTAGTTAATTCTGGCAAAATTAAGTCTAAAACCCTAGTTTCATCAAGTATTTTTAATCCTAAATAATGCCCCTTTGGGTCGGAGAAAGCATACGCCGTATCACTACTTAAAATCTTTAGTAATTCACTAAATATTCTTTCCCCTGAAATTTCCTTAATATTCTCCCTATATTTATACGCCCCAAGCATAACGGCTTTGGTCGGCGTAAACATAAGTTCCCCGGCAAATCTTGCTAGGCGCATAAGCCTTAATCCGTCGTGAATAAAAACCTTTTCCGGGGTATCAACGGTATCTAAAATTTTGTTCTTAATATTTTCAACGCCATTGCCTAAAGGGTCAACTATTTTTTTGTTTACAATATCATAATAAACGGCGTTGCACTTAAAATCACGGCGAAGCGCATCTTTTAAAATATCCGAAGTAAAAGTTGTTGAAAAAGGGGTGTGTTCCCCACCCTTATATTCTTCGGTACGGAAAGCAGTAAATTCATACTTTCTATCCCCGTCACTTAAAACAAGCGTACCCGTTTTTTTATATTCGGCTTTGATAGAAAAATTAAAGTTAGATAACTTTTCTTTCAATTCATCTATACTAACGTTGCCTGCTAAATCAATATCGGTTGATATAGTTTTATCTATTAAAAAATTGCGCACAAAACCACCCACTATATATAATGGGCTAGAAAGCGAATGGGCTAACGCTATTAAATTTTTTGGCAAAAAATCTATCATAGTAATAAACATTATATCACAAAAACTTGAATTTTTGTTATTTTTGTAGTAAAATTATTATATAAAGAAAAAATAACGGCAAAAAACTTATGTTAAATATTATTGTTAACCCTATTGCAGGTGGCAAAAGCGGTAGAAAGATTAAAAAAACACTTTCCACCGTGGAAAAATACTTGCAAAAAAATAAAATTGAATATAAGGTGTTCCCATCAAAATATAAAGGCCACGCACAAATTCTAACTGATGAAGTTATTAATAGTGGTGCTGATAATATTATAGTTATGGGTGGGGATGGAACTATACACGAAGTTATTAACGGCTTTTCTAACTTTGATAATGTTTCGCTTGGTATTATACCTTGTGGCACGGGGAACGACTTTGTTTCTTCACTAAATATCCCACTAGACCCTATTAAGGCGTTAGAAATTATACTTAACGGCAACACTAAATTCGTTGACTATATGCAAATGCCTACCGTTCGTGGTATTAATATTATAGGTATGGGTATTGACGTTGACGTTTTGGTTAAATATTCTAAACTTAAAAACAAGAATAAACTTGGCTATGCTTGGTGCTTAATTAAAACGCTTATGAATTTTGAATATTCTAATTTCAAAGCCACCGTTGACGGGGCCCAAAAGGAATATTGTTCGTTTATTGCGGCAATCGCTAACGGCAAGCAATACGGTGGTGGAATAGAAATTTGCCCACCTGCAAACCCACTTGATAGCAATATGGACTTTTTGGTGGTTAACCAAATACCAAAGAGCAAAATTTTAGGTAAACTCATTAATCTCCTTAGTGGCAAAATTATGTCTTTCCCTGAAACCGAACATATTACTTGCAAAAAAATTAAAATTGAAACCCCTACCCCTTACACTATTCAAGTGGACGGCGAACTTTATAACGATATTCCTTTTGAAGTTGAACTAATTTCTAACCAACTAAAAGTGTTTGTAAATTAATAATTGTGTAGTAAAATCCCCTTTGCGAAATCGCAAAGGGGTTGTTTTTTAGTTTAATTAAATTTTAATAGGTAAAGAAAGTGCTTTAACTATTTCAATAGAAAACTGCATTGCAGATTTTGGGCCGTTTGCCGTTATTAGGTTATTATCAACCAACACGTCAAAATCATAATACTCACAATGTTTTTTTATTGTATTTATAAATTCTTCTGCAGGGTAGCAGGTTAATTTTCTGTTATCCACTAACCTATTTTGCGCTAAAACAACGGCAGGCGACGCACAAATTGATGCAACAAGTTTACCTTTTTCAATAAAATCTTTTATAGCAAAAATAATTTTTTCTTCCTTTGCAATGTTAGTTGCACCTGGCATACCACCTGGAATAACTATACCATCATAACTGCTAAAATCAACTTCATCTAAAGTTTTATCTGCTTTAATTATAATATTATGTGAGCCGATAACTTCTTTTGCGCCCACCCCTATAATATCACAAACAGCGCCACTTCTTCTTAAAACGTCAACGGGGGTTAACCCTTCAATTTCTTCCGTACCGAAAGCAAACAAGCAAGCAATTTTAACCATTTAACTATCCCTTTTTTGTTTTATTTATAGTTTTATTATAGCACGCTAAGCGCAATCAGTCTAGGTTTTTTCTAATTTTAACTATAAATTTAACTAAAAAAACGAACTATAAGAAATTCTAATAACTAACCCCTTAAAAAGAATAGTAATTTTTTTGTTTTTTATATATAATATATAACGGAAATAAAAGTTATCTTTTTTAAGATAAGGAGAATTAAAAATGGAAAGATTTTTTGGAACAGTTTCAAGGGGCGTTAGAGCGCCTATCATTAAAAATGGTGATGATATTGTTGAAATAGTTACTTCTTCAATTTTATCTGCATCTAAGGGTGAAAACGTTAGTCTTCGTGATAATGACGTTGTTGCTATGACCGAAGCAATTGTTGCAAGGGCGCAAGGCAACTACGCTACCGTAGACCAAATTGCTGAAGACGTTAAAATAAAACTTGGTGGGGAAACAATCGGCGTTATATTCCCTATTTTATCAAGAAACCGTTTCTCTGTTTGCCTTAAAGGTATTGCAAGGGGGGCTAAAAAGGTTGTATTAATGCTTTCTTACCCATCAGACGAAGTTGGCAACCACTTAGTTAGTATGGACGCTTTAGATGAAAAGGGCGTTAACCCTTATACTGACGTTTTAACCGAAGCAAAATACCGTGAACTTTTCGGTTATGAAAAACATACTTTCACAGGGGTTGACTACGTTGAATATTATAGGGAGCTTATCACTAACGAAGGTGCTGATTGTGAAATTATTTTTGCTAACAATGCAAAAGCCATTCTTCCTTACGCTGATAAAGTTTTATGCTGTGATATCCACACAAGGGCAAGAACAAAACGCATATTAAAAGCAGAAGGCGCAACCGTTATCGGACTTGATGACGTTTTATCTTCTTCAGTAAACGGCAGTGGTTATAATGAAAATTACGGGCTTTTAGGCTCAAACAAGGCAACTGAAGATAGCGTTAAACTTTTCCCAAGGGACTGCCAACCTATTGTTGATGCTATTCAAGAAAAATTATTTAAGGCTACCGGCAAAAGGGTTGAAGTTATGGTTTATGGCGACGGCGCGTTTAAGGACCCTGTTGGTAAAATTTGGGAACTTGCCGACCCTGTTGTTTCACCTGCTTACACAAGTGGATTAGAAGGCACACCAAACGAACTTAAACTTAAATATCTT
>JAZRDW010000234.1:0-11532 GCA_045660505.1 Christensenellaceae bacterium
ATTCATTTTTTTAATCACCAACAAAAGTGAATAACTACTATTAAAAATGATTACTCTTTTTATTTTATAAAAAGATAGTAAAGTAAAATATCAAAACTTCTTGCTTTTTTGTACTAATTAAGGTATAATATAAGGGTACAAAAATTAACGATAAAATTATCCACTTTTTAGTTTATTAATAGGAGATAAAGTATGAAACTTATATGTGACGGTTTAGATTTATCAGATGCAGTGTTAAAGGTAAGTAAAGCCCTTTCAGTAAAAGCAGCAAACCCTGTTTTAGAAGGTATTAAAATCACTGCCAAAGGTGATAGTTTAACCTTGCTTGCTACTGATACCGAATTAACTATTGAAAAAACTATTAAAGCAGACGTTTTGATGGAAGGCGAAACGGTTGTTGTAGGTAAATATTTTGTTGAATTTGCTAAAAAATTAGAAAAAGAACAAGTTGAACTTTGCCGTTTATACGACGGGCAATTGCAAATTAAATATTCTTCTTCTGAAAGTGAATTGCAAGTTTTCCCTGTTGACGCTTTCCCTAAGATTGAAAGTGAAGAAAAATCTGATTATTTTGAAATAAAAGAAAAAGATTTTAAAAATATTGTTGAAAAAACTGTTTTTGCTTGTTCAACTGATGATAGTAGGCCTGTATTAAAGGGTTGCTTATTTGAAATTAATTCTGGCGTTTTAACCACCGTTGCGCTTGACGGTTTTAGAATGGCAGTTGTTAAAAAAGAAGTTAATTCTTCTGCTGATATGAAAGTTATTGTTCCAGCAAGGGCTTTAAATGAAATTATTAGGCTTTTAGATAATGAAGATAACTTATTAAAAATTTATATTCAAAAGAACGTATTAAACGTAAAAATTGAAAACACAACTTTAACTTCTAGGTTAATTGAAGGTGAATTTGTTAAATATAACCACATTTTACCAACAAACTTTTCTAATATTTTAACTATTAATAGACAAACGTTGTTAAATAGTATTGAAAGGGCGTCTATCGTAGTTAAAAATGATAGATATAACGTTGTTAAAATGGATATTAAAGAAGAATGTATGAATATTTTAGCAAAATCAGAAATAGGCAACGTTTTTGAAAGTATACCTGTTTCAATAAACGGCAAAGATATGGCAATTGCATTTAATAGCAAATATTTAATGGATTATTTAAAAATTTCTAGTGAAGATTTTATTAATCTTAACTTAAATTCACCTATTGACCCATGCGTAATAACTTCAGTAAGTAACGATGGTTTCTTATATTTACTACTTCCTGTAAGAATAAATGCATAAAACAATTGACAAAAGTTAAAAATATCTATACAATATTAAAAGCAAAATTAAAAAAATACTTGATTTATATTTAAGGAGAAATAAAAATGAAACAAACATACCAACCAAAAAAGAGACAAACAAGTAAGGTTCACGGTTTTAGAAGTAGAATCAAAACTCGTTCAGGTAAGAACGTATTAAAGAGAAGACGTAATAAAGGTCGTCATAAACTTTCTGCATAATTAAAAGGAAATAAAAAATGACCTTTGATTATAGGTTAAAAAAAGAAAAAGATTTCAATCTTGTTTTTAAAAACGGGAAAAAATTATTTTCAAAAAATTTAACGGTTGTGTTTTTTCCGTCTAAAGAAATTAAGGCGGGTTTTGCCGTAAGCAAAAAACACGGCACAAGCGTTAAAAGAAACAGAATTAAAAGGCTTTTACGGGAATCTTTTAGAAGTTTTTTGCCTAATATTAGGCAAAACTTCTTTTTTGTTTTTATACCAAAGGTTTCTGAAAATTATTCTTTAGAAGATTTTAAAGAGAGTATGGATTATCTTTTTAAAAAGGGTGGGTTTTATAAATAGCCTATGTTAAGAAAATTTGGCGTATCTGCAATAAGGTTTTATCAAAAATATTTATCTAAAGGAACTTGTATGTATTTTCCATCATGTTCACAATATACTTTAGAAGCAATATTAAAGCGTGGTTTTTTTGTGGGGTGTTTTTTAGGAATGCTCCGTATTTTAAGGTGCACGCCTTGGTGTAAAGGTGGTTTTGACCCCGTTCCCGATAAACAAAGTGATTTAAAGTGGGTATATTAAAATGGGTATAATTAATTTCACAATTCCACAAGTTGGTAATTTTATAGTTGATATTATTATTTGGCTTGTTAAAATAACTTCTTCTGTGGCAATTGGTATTATTTTATTTACTGTTCTATTAAAGTTAATAACTTTGCCGTTTGATTATTTTTCAAGGGCATCAATGCGTAAAAATTCCTTAAAAATGGAAGAAATGCGCCCAGAATTAGAAAAATTGCAAAAGCAATATGCTGACAATAAAGAACTTTATAATCAAAAAATGATGGCCCTTTATAAAAAGAACGGCTATTCTATGTTTGGTGCTTGCTTACCAACAATTTTAACGTTAGTTATATTTATCGTTGCAATTAATGCGTTCACAACTTATTCACAATACCAAAATAAAATGGATTTTTATAATATGAGTGTTTCATATAATAAAGTTATTTATTATGGTATTGATACTGATGAAAATTATATTGTTAGAAATGCTGACGGCACAGTTACTATTGATTGTGATGCTTTATATAATGAAGTTAAAAACGCTAATTTTAATGAAAAAGTAGTTATTGATACTGATAATAATACAGCAACTGATAACATTGTTCTTAGAAAAACAGTTGTTTCTGAGAGTGATTATATATATGCAATGGAAGTTGAAACGTTAAACTCTTATATTAATTATAAAGTTCCGTTCACAAATCAAGAAAAGCCTGTTTGGGGAACAATTGAATTTAAGCCATCAAGCAATGCGCTTTCAACTATTAAATATAATGGTGAAGTTGCCCCTACCCTTGCGTGTGAAGAAAATAACTATTTAAAAAATAGTGATGGCGATACTTTTAGTGTTGCTTTTGAAAAGGCAAAAACTGCAAACGCAGAATTAACTGAAGATAGTTTTCTAGATACTTTTATTAATAATATTCAAAGTTATGAAGCAGCACTAACTTATAGGGAAAATCAATCAAAATTCCTATGGGTTGAAAATATTTGGGTTACTGATAGCCCATTAAAACACCCAGTTGAAAGCAGTTGGGAAAGTTTTAAAACAACCCATCAATACAATGGAAATAATATAGGTGACGCCGGTTATAACAAACTTATTGCAGAACTAGATGATGAATTAAATAAACCAAACGGATATTTTATTTTAATTTTATTAACTGCAGGTATATCATTATTATCACAAATAGTAATAGGCAAAAGCCAACAAGCACAAATGGAACTTCAAACAGTTGACGGGCAAGGCGCACAAACCCAAAACATTATGAAGTGGATGATGCCTATTATGATGGCGGTATTTGCCTTTATGTATACTTCTGCATTTTCACTTTATATTATACTAAGTTCTGGTATTAGTATGTTAACAACTCTTGGTATAAATGCAATAGTTGACGCTAAATTTAAGAAAGAACAAGAAAAGAAACAAGACGAAAAAATTAGGGGCAGAGTTCATACCCCTACTGAAGAGCCTAAAAAAGAAGATAATAAAAAGAAAAAGTCTAAGAAAAAAGAAGAAACCCCTGAAAATGATTTCCTTTCAGGTAAGGCTGATAAAAAACATATCCGTGGTAGAGTTAAATAGGCTATAAAAAAGGAGAATAAAATGCAATTTACTGCTAAAAACGTAGATGAAGCCATTGAATTAGGGCTTAAAGAAATGAATTTAACTAAAGAACAAGTTGAAATTGAAATTATTGAACAAGTTAAAAGTAGTTTATTCAAAAAAGGCCGTGCAACAGTTGAAATTACTAAAAAAATAACTGATGAAGAAAAAACTTTAGAGTTTGTTAAACAAATTTTAGAGTATATGGAATTAAAGGCTGAAGCAGAATTATCAACTGAAAACAAACAAACGGTTATCACCTTAAAGGCTGATGATTCAAATGCAATAATCGGCTATCGTGGTGAAATTTTAGATGCTATCCAAACACTTTCTGGTGCAAGGCTTAATATCGGCAAAAAAGATTACCAAAAGGTAGTTGTTAACTGCGAAAATTATAGGGAAAAAAGAGAAGAAACTTTAATTAACTTAGCGCATAAGTTAGAACAAAAAGCAACCGACATGCGTAGAGAAGTTATTTTAGAACCTATGAGTCCGTTTGAAAGAAGAATTATTCACACAGCGTTATCTGAAAGCCAAAGTGTTACCACGAAGTCTGAAGGTAAAGAACCAAACCGCTATGTTGTTATAGTCCCAAATGATTTAGATGAATTTTCTAAACCATACAACGCAGGCAGAAATAACCGTGGAAATGATAAGAAAGGCGGAAAAGGTAGAAGAAACGGCAATAAAAACTTCAAAAATAATAAGAGAAAATCAAGTGGCTTTACCGAAACAAAGAAAAAAACTTCAATAAGTTTTGGAACTTATTTAGGAAACAGCCTCAAATAAACAAAATAATTCCCTTAACAAAAAAAGTTAAGGGAATTTCTATATAATAAAGAAATTTATTAAAAAACTTGCAAAAAATAAATAAAGTGTGATACAATTTTAATAAGGAGAAATAAAATGAAAATTACACTTAACCCTGATAAAGAAGTTGTTAAAACTATTCAAGAAGGCTTAAAAAGAACGGGTGGATATTGCCCTTGCAGATTAAGTAGAACGGAAGAATATAAATGTATGTGTTCTGAGTTCAAAAAACAAATTGCTGACCCTAATTTTGAAGGGTTTTGCCATTGCTTATTGTATTATAAATCAAAAGACTAAAGGAGAAAAAAATGAACGAAGTTGTTTTAACCGAACAAAACTTTAAAGAAGAAGTGTTAGATTGTGATAAAATTGTTTTAGTTGATTTTTGGGCTACTTGGTGTGGGCCTTGCATGAAAATAGGGCCTATTATTTCTGAAATAGCATTAGAACAAAGTGATAAAATTAAGGTTGGCAAAGTTAACGTTGACGACCAAATGAAACTTGCTATTAAATATAAGGTTGAACTTATCCCTACCCTTATGTTTTTTAAGGACGGGCAAGTTATTTTAACAAAACACGGCTTTATGGAAAAGCAAGAACTAAACGATTTAATTGATAGTTTATAAAAAGTTTATTTTGTGTTAATTTTATTGTGATAAACTTAATATACTTTAATATTAACCAAGGAAAAATTAGTAAAAATGAGCAAAAAAACAATTACTCAATTAGAACAAAAGGGCGTTAAAAGGTTTGATATTACAAAAAAACCTATTAAACCAACCTGGTATTTGAAATTATTAGTGGGCATTATTTCACCTTTTTATAATTTGTTTAGCAATTCGCACGTAAAAACTGAAAAGGAAGTAAAAAAGTTAAAAGGCCCTTATTTAATTTTAGCAACCCACGCATCTTTTATTGACTTCCCACAAGTTGCACAAGGTATTGCACCAAGAACAACCGGTTGGGTTATGTCTGTTGAAGAAATGCGCCGTGGCGAATGGTTAATGTGTGGCGTTGGCGGTATTGCTAAAAGAAAATTCACTCACGACGTTTCAACAACTAAAAATATAATGTATTACATAAAGAAGTTAAAACATAGTTGTTGTATTTTCCCTGAAGCAAGATTTGAGTTTGCAGGTATAAATGAAAAACTTGACGGTGCTTTAGGTAAACTTTGTAAGGTTTTGGACGTGCCAGTTGTTATGTGTATGTCAAACGGCAACTTCCTTAATTCCCCACAATGGGCAAAGCACCCTTATAAAAATATTCGCCAAGAAGCGCACCTTTATCAACTTTTCTCTTTAGAAGAAGTTAGGAATTCTTCTGCCGAAGAATTACAAGCAAAAATTGAAAAGGCTTTTGAAAAAGATGAATATAAGTGGCAAGTAGAAAATAACTTACACATTACTAATAAAGAGCGTGCTAAAGGAATACATAGAATTTTATATAAATGCCCTGTTTGTGGTAAAGAGTTTGAAATGGAAAGCGCAGGTATTCACCTATGGTGTAATGCGTGTGGTGCTAAGTGGGAAATGGATACCCTATCTAGGCTACACGGCGTAAACACCGATAAAGGCTTTGAACACGTGCCAGACTGGTATAGGTGGGAAAGAAGTGAAGTTGAAAAGGAAGTTATTAACGGCACTTACCATTTTGAAGATGAAGTTAGCATAGAAGAATATTATAACAATAAAGTATGCTTTGTTTATGGTGGCGAAGGCAAAGTTGTTCACGACGAAAACGGCTTTACTATTACCGGTGAAATTGATGGAAAACCTTTCTCAATAAATAAACCTGTTGCATCAATGTATTCTGTTCACGTTGAATACGACTTTTTAGGTAAAGGGGACGCATTTGATATAGCAACCACACACAATTCATATTTTATGTATTTAAAGAACGCTAAAAACTATTTAACAAAAATGCATTTTGCAACCGAAGCGTTATACGACCATTACGTGACTAAAAAGATTTAATTATTATTAAAAATAAACCCCAACGCATATTTATGTGTTGGGGTTAAATATTATAAAAACTATTTTTTTGGTTTTTTAACCTTTCCGTTTTCAATAACAATCTTATTAAAAGAAAGGTTCTTAAAAACAGCCCTATCTATATTAGTTGTAGTAAAAATGGTTTGCATTTTTTTCACTAGTGAAACAAGTTTTCTTTGGCGCTTTTTATCAAGTTCACTCAAAACGTCATCTAAAATTAAAACGGGATATTCGCCGTTCTTTTCAAAAAAGATTTCCGTTTCTGCTAACTTTAAGGCAAGCGCAATGGTGCGTTGTTGCCCTTGCGAACCATATACCCTTGCATCTAAGCCGTTTAACACAAACTTTATATCATCTCTATGTGGGCCTATTGAAGTAAAACCAAACCTTAAATCACGCTCTAAAGCGTTTTTGAAATCGGCATATATTTTTGCTTTAATCTCATCTTCATTGCCCTTATACCCACTATCTAGGGTCATTGTAAGGGTTTCTTTACCGTCGGATAAAAGTGAATGTTTTTCTTGTGCGATAGGCGATAATCTGGTTAAAAAATCATTCCTTGCTTTAATTATAATTGATGCTTGGGTGGAAAGTTGGTCATCCCAAACAGGCAAAGTTTGTTTAATTAGCGTTATATCTGGTTGTTTAAGTAAATTGTTCCTTTGCGCTAAAATTTTATTATACCTTTGCAAGGCATAAAAATAGCGCTTGCTCATTTGTGAAAGAGAAATGTTTAAGAACCTACGCCTATCTTCAGGGCTTTCTTGAATAAGTTTAAGTTCGCTTGGGTTAAAGAAAACGCTGTTAATATTGCCCAAAAGTTCCCCTATTTTAGAAACTTTAATATCGTTAACAAAAATATCTTTCTTATCGTTTTTATTAAAAGAAATGCTAACGGAAATTTTGCCATAGGTAGAAGATGCTTCCCCTTTAATAAAAGCAGTATCAAAACCGTTTTGAATAACCAACCTATCCTTATTAGCGCGTGGCGAATAACCCGTGCAGAGCAGAAAAATTGCTTCAGCCGAGTTGGTTTTGCCTTGGGCGTTAGCCCCCGTGATAATATTAATTCCGTCGGTAAAGAAAATAGTTTCTTCACCATAATTACGGAAGTTTTTTAAGAAAAGTTGGTTAATATGCATAAAAAATAAAAACTTTTGAAAAAGTATCCCCAAAAAACTTTATTTTAATTTAAAAATATTATATAATGTTTTTTACTTAAATGCAACTGATAAAAAGGAGTAGTTTATGAAAAAAGAAAATTATGAAATTTTATGGGAACAAACCTTTCTTCCAGAATTAGAGAAAACGGTTACTTCTATATCTTTCGGCACTTTCATAAAACAACTAATTCCTGTGGACTTAAAGGGTAATAAAATTGTACTTGGCGCTAAAACTAAACTCTTTGCTGATAGGGTTAGTGATGATATTTTAGGGAATAAAATTCGTGAAGCGCTTTCTAAGTGCGATACCTATATTGAAGATTTTGAAGTTGTGGTTGCAGATAGTAGAGAAGATTATATTAAACAACTTAATGAAGAAGAAATTGAACAAATGGACATTAAGGGCTACCCTGTTAACCCTAAATTTACATTTGAATCATTTGTAGTTGGTTCATCTAACGAATTTATTTACGCTGCTGCAAAAGCAGTTGCTGAAAATCCAGGCGATTCTTATAACCCACTTTTCATTTATGGTGGAACGGGTTTAGGTAAAACGCATATCTTAATGGCTATTGCAAACTATTTAAGAATTAAAAAGCCAGGCTTAAACGTTTTATACGCTACTTGTGAACAATTCACAAACCAACTTATTGAAAGCATATCTCAAGGCAAGAATAACGGTGCTGATTTTAGGAAAAAGTATAGGAACGTTGACGTGCTTTTGGTTGATGACGTTCAGTTTTTGGCTAAAAAGCAAGCAGTTCAAACGGAATTCTTCCACACTTTTAACGAACTTGTTATGAACAATAAGCAAGTTGTTTTAACTTCTGACCGTCCACCACAAGAAATTGACGTATTAGAAGAAAGATTGCGCACCCGTTTTGAAGGTGGGCTTTTAGCCGACGTTCAAACCCCTGATATTGAAACAAGAATTGCTATTCTTAAAAGAAAGTCTGAAGAACAAAAGTGCGTGGTTAACCTAAAAGTTTTAGAATATATTGCCGAAATGAACGATTGTGATATTAGAACTTTAATAGGTAAACTTACCAAAGTTATTTTTGCAAGCAAACTTCACGAACGCCCTATTACTATTGATTTAGTTAACGAAGCCCTAAAAGAAAGTGCTAGCGAAAAGCAAGAAGAATTACAAGCAGAAGATATTATTAATTGCGTTTGCAGTTTTTATAAAATTACTAAAAACGATATGCTTGGTAAAAAGAGAAATAAAGAGTTTGTTTTACCAAGGCAAGTTGCCATCTATTTAATTTTGGATATGATGAGTTTACCACAATTAAAGGTTGCCGATATTTTCGGTAGGGACCATACAACGGTAATTTATGCGCGTGACAAAATTGATTCACAAATGAAAATGGATAATAAACTTTCTGTTGAAGTTAACGACATTAAGAAAATGTTGTTAAAACAATAATTAAAAGACTATGCACAACTTTATTGAAGGAAAATTTGATGCAGTAGTAATCGGCGCAGGTCACGCCGGTTGCGAAGCAGCACTTGCCCTTGCTAGAACGGGCTTTAATACGGCTATGCTTACACTTAACCTAGATAGTATAGCCTTTTTAGCGTGCAACCCATCAATCGGTGGCACGGCAAAAGGTCAAATCGTTAGGGAAATTGATGCGCTTGGTGGTGAAATGGGCATAAATGCCGATAATTCACTATTGCAAATAAGAATGTTAAACCGTGGCAAAGGCGCAGCCGTTCAATCACTCCGTGGGCAAGCAGATAAAAACGTTTACCATAGGTTGATGAAAAAGACCTTGGAAAACACAAAAAACCTAAAAATTCTTCAAGGCGAAGCCGTTGAAATTTTAACTGATAAAAATAACCAAAAGGTAGTGGGCGTTAAAACTTCTTTCGGTGGGGTTTTAGAGTGCAAAAGCGTTGTTATTGCAACGGGCGTATACTTAAACGGCAGTATCATTGCCGGTGAGTGGCGCCAAAACTCTGGACCAAACGGCTTTCAGTCTGCATCAAACGGCTTAACTGAAAACTTAATTAAACTTGGCTTTACTATTAGAAGATTTAAAACGGGTACGCCTGCTAGGGTTGACGCTAGAACTATTAATTTTAGTGTTTTAGACGTTCAAGACGGCGAAAGGGATATTTACCCATTTAGTTATTTAACCGAAAGCGTGCCACAAACTCAAACCCCTTGCTATTTAACTTATACTACTGAAAAAACCCACCAAATTATTAGGGATAACTTACATAGAAGTCCACTTTATGGTGGTTTAATTAAGGGAACGGGCCCTAGGTATTGTCCATCTATTGAAGATAAGGTGGTTAGGTTTAGTGATAAAGAAAGGCACCAACTTTTCTTAGAGCCAGAAGGTGGCGACACTAATGAAATTTACGTTCAAGGTATGTCAACTTCACTGCCACACGACGTTCAAAAGGCAATGTATCGCACGATAATCGGCTTAGAAAACGTGGAAATTATGCGCTATGCTTACGCTATTGAATACGACTGCATTGATTCGCTTGACCTTTACCCTACCCTAGAATATAAAAAGATTAAAGGCTTATTCTTAGCAGGGCAAATTAACGGCACAAGTGGTTATGAAGAGGCTGCTGCCCAAGGCTTAATTGCAGGCTTAAACGCTTCCCTACAAATGAGAGATATGCCACCACTTATTCTTAATAGAGATGATTGCTATATAGGTGTTTTGATTGATGATTTAGTGACAAAAGGCACTAACGAGCCTTACCGTATGATGACAAGCCGTGCCGAATATAGAATTGTTTTAAGGCAAGACAACCCTGACTTTAGGCTTACTGAAAAAGGTAGACAGGCTGGGCTTGTTAGTGATGAAAGATATAAAGTTTATTTGGAAAGAAAGGCTCAATATGAGTTGGCTAGTAAAGAAATGCAAACTTTAATTAAACCAAAAGATGCCGAACCTTTACTTAAAAAATATGGCTATTCAATGCCAAATTCTGCCCTTACTAAGGGGGACTTAATTAGGCGTGGTATTCCACTAAACGAAATTATTGAAACTTTTGGTGGTTTTGAAAATATTTCTAAGCAAATTTTAGATACCGTTGAAATTGATGCTAAATATGAAGGCTATTTGCAAAAGGGCTTAGAACAAATTGAAAAGGCAAAACGCCTAGAAGAAAAAACTATCCCTGAAAATATTGATTATCTTTCAATTTCAGGCTTAAGACTAGAGGCAAGGCAAAAATTAGATAAAATACGCCCAACAAACTTAGGTCAAGCAGGCAGAATTTCTGGCGTATCCCCAGCAGATATTGCCGTTTTAATGGTATACTTAACAAGATAAATATATTATCACAAAGGAGAAATTATCATGACTGAAGCGATATTGACTATTCAAGATGAAGAAAAAATCAACAAGAAATTAAAAAGAAAAGAGAAAATGGCAAAAATTCTTATAGCAAGTGAGCAAAAAATGGATGAATTTTTACTCAAACTTGAAGAAGAATTAAAAACTTTACCACAAGGGGAAAAGATAGCCAATATACCTGTTTTTGTATCTATGATAAAAAGTTATATTAAAAAAGAATATACTGCTTTTCCAATGAACACTATAGTATCCATTGTTGCTTTATTGCTCTATTGGGTTTCTCCTGTAGATATAATTCCAGACAAAATTCCTATTTTGGGCAAGGCTGACGATATTTGTGCATTAACCATTGTTTTGCGTGGAGTAGAAAAAGATGTTGTGGCATACAAAGCATGGAAAAACGGCGAGATAAATAAGCCATTATCTCAAAACATAAACTAAACAACATTGTAAATTTTGGAAAGTGTAGCACACTATACTTTGCCTTGCAAAGCGTGTGTTTTTGTAGAGCAAAAAGAAAGGCTATCGAAAATTTTCGATAGCCTTTTATAATGCT
>JAZRDW010000235.1:0-3226 GCA_045660505.1 Christensenellaceae bacterium
AAGAAATCACAGGTAAAGAATTAGAACACTTACTTGATGAAGTTAATATCACCTTAAATAAGAACGCAATTCCTTTTGATAAGCAAAAACCATTTGTAACAAGTGGTGTTCGTATCGGAACTCCTAGTGTTACAAGTCGTGGCTTTAAGGAAGACGATTGCAGAAAAATTGCCGAATTAATTACCGAAATCATCAACAAGAAAGAAGATGCTTTTGATTTTGTTCGTGCAGAAGTTAAAAAACTTATTGAAAAATATCCGCTATACGAAGGAGCGATTAAATAACAATGTATAAATCAACTCTAAATCTTCTTGAAACAGAGATTGCAATTAAATTTATTAAAGATACTTTTGAAGTTGAACTTGCAAAAGCGCTTAAACTAACCCGTGTATCAGCGCCATTATTCGTTGCGCCTGAAACAGGCTTAAACGATAATTTGAACGGCTATGAACGTGCAGTTAGATTTGACGTGTTAACTCTTAAAAGGGAAGTTGAGATTGTTCAATCACTTGCTAAGTGGAAAAGAATGGCTTTGGACAAATACGGCTTTGAAAATGGAACAGGGCTTTATACCGATATGAACGCTATTCGCCGTGATGAAGATTTAGATGCTATTCACTCTGTTTACGTTGACCAATGGGACTGGGAAAAGATTATTAGTAAAGAAGATAGGAAACTATCATACTTAAAAAAGGCTGTTAAGGCTGTTTATAAAGCACTTAAAAAGTTAGGTAAAGAAGTTAATAAAAAATACCCAGAAATCACCCACTCATTGCCAGAAGAAATTACTTTTGTTTCTACAAAAGAGTTAGATAAAGAATATCCAACCCTTTCAAGAAAACAAAGGGAAGTGGAAATTGCAAAAAAACACGGCGCAGTTTTCATTTACCAAATCGGTTGGAACTTATCTGACGGTAAACCACACGACGGTAGGGCTGCTGATTATGATGACTGGAAGTTAAACGGCGACTTGATTTTGTGGTATGATGTGCTTAATATTGCCCTAGAAATTTCTTCAATGGGCATTAGGGTTGACAAAAATAGTTTGGTTAAACAATTAAAGAAGAAAGGCGAATTACATAAATTAGATAACCCTTATTGCCAAGGCATCATCAATGATGAATTGCCACTTACTATCGGTGGTGGTATAGGTCAATCACGCCTTTGTATGTACTTTCTAAATAAAGCCCATATCGGGGAAGTTCAATCTTCAGTATGGTCTGATGAAACGATAGAAGAAAATGCTAAAAAGGGCATATATTTACTCTAATATGCAAGCATTTGATAGAACAGCCCTTTTAATAGGGGAAGAAAACTTAAAAAAGTTAACCACCAAATCCGTTGCCGTTTTCGGTATAGGCGGAGTTGGTGGCTTTGCTGTTGAAGCACTTGTAAGAAGTGGCGTTCAAAAGATTGCTATTTTTGATAGTGATAATGTTTCATTAACAAACATCAATCGCCAAATAATTGCTTTGACGAATAAGGTTGGTTTAGATAAAACGGCAGTAATGAAAGATAGAATTTTATCAATTAACCCTAAAGCCGAAGTTGAGTGCAATAATATTTTCTATTTGCCTGAAAATGCTGATAGCGTTGATTTAACTAAGTATGATTATATAGTTGATGCTATTGACACCGTTTCAAGTAAACTAGAACTTATTTCAAGGGCAAAAAACTTAAATATACCTATAATATCTTGCATGGGTACGGGCGGTAAATTACACCCTGAACTCTTAAAAGTTGACTATATAGAAAACACTAAGGGTTGCCCTTTAGCAAGGGTTATTAGGCGTGAATTAAAGGCTAAAAACATTTCTAAAGTTAAAGTTGTTTACTCTGAAGAAGAGTGTAAGATGGACGCAAGTTTACTAGATATTGCAGAGAAAAAGGATAATGGCAGAGTTGCCCCTGCAAGTATGATATTCGTGCCTAGCGTTGCAGGTATTTTATTAGCAAAAGAAGTTGTTTTAGACTTAATAAAAAATTAATAATAAAAAAATAAAACCCTACCTAATTAAAGGTGTAGTTTTATTTTTTTTGTATAAAAGATTAAATTTTTATAGTTTTTTTGATAAAATTTTAGAAAAAGACTTGTTTTTTTTTCGTGGTATAATGATATTCGTGCTATTGTGGCATAAAAAAAGGGAATTTTTAATATGAAAATTTTAGTATTTTCAGATATTCATGGTTCAGCATTTTACACTCAAAAAATGTTAGAAATATTAAGAAAAGAAAATGCTGATAAGTTAGTTTTATTAGGCGATATATATAATCACGGGCCAAGGAATAACTTGCCAAAAGATTATAATCCTTTAGAAGTTAGTAATTTATTAAACTCTATTAAAGATAAACTTATAGTTGTTAAAGGCAATTGTGATAGTGCAGTTGACACTATGATTTCAGAGTTTGATTTTATTGAAAACTGCATTATAACTAGTGGTGAAAAGTTGGTGTTCTTTACGCACGGGCATATTTATAATAAGGATAATATGCCGAAAACTAAAGTGGATTGTATATGCTACGGGCATTTCCACACAGGGTTTATTGAAGAACAAAAGGGCGTTATTATAGCAAATGCAGGTTCAATTTCATTACCTAAAAATAACACGGCACATAGTTATTTGAGTTTATGTGACGGTAATTTAATACTTAAAGATGAAAGTGGTAAGATTATAAAACAAATTTCTTTATAATTTTGCTAGGGGGTTAAAATGCTTTCAATAAAGAATATTACCAAAAATTATGGTAAAAAAGAGAGTGCGTTAGTTCGCGCTCTAAAGGGCGTTAATATTGATTTCCCTGATAAGGGAATGGTGTTTTTGCTTGGGCGTAGTGGCTCTGGCAAGTCGACGCTGTTAAACGTTGCGGGTGGGCTTGACGTACCTACTGCCGGTGAAATAATCTTAAACGGTAAAAGCAGTAAAGATTTTTCTAGTGCTGACTTTGACAGTTATAGAAATACTTACGTTGGATTTATTTTTCAAGAATACAACATTTTAGAAGAATTTAGCGTTGAGCAAAATATTTTACTTGCATTACAATTGCAAAATAAAAGCAGTGATAAAAATGCCGTAAACCAACTTTTAGAGCAAGTTGATTTGCACGGTGTAAACAAACGCAAACCCAAAACGCTTTCGGGAGGACAAAGGCAACGTGTTGCAATTGCCCGTGCGCTTATTAAAAATCCTAAAATTATTTTTGCTGATGAGCCTACGGGTGCTCTTGA
>JAZRDW010000236.1:0-4129 GCA_045660505.1 Christensenellaceae bacterium
TCTTTAATAGTGCGCAAATCAACAAATTTAAGTGCGTTAACTACGTGTCATTTCGCTTCATCTATCATACTTTCGCTAAACACTAAACCTTTGCCAACAATTTCTAAAGAAGTTAACTCTGAACTAAATTCTTCTATGCCGACAACTACCACAACTAGTCCGTCTTCAGAAAGGTGAATTCTATCACGCAACACAAAACTATCTAGTTCATCAATGCCAACCCCATCAACAAAGCGTGAACCTGCTTTAATCTTTTCACCAAACTTCATTTGGCTGGAAGTTAATTCAACCGTATCGCCTATTTCAGCAATGATAATATTGCCTTCTTTAACACCCATGCTTTGGGCTAGGTTAGCGTGTTTTTTTAGATGCCTATATTCGCCGTGAACCGGTATGAAAAATTTTGGCTTTATTAGCGTTTGCAAAAGTTTAAGTTCTTCTTTACAAGCATGACCTGACGCGTGGATAGGCTCTAATGATTCATAGATAACTTCTGCACCAAGTTTATAAAGGTTATTTATAACCCCGTAAATCATTTTTTCATTGCCAGGGATAACTGATGCGCTTATTACTATTAAATCGTTTTTGCCTATTACAACCTTGTTAAATTCCCCACTAGCCATTCTTGTTAATGCGCTCATAGGTTCGCCTTGCGTACCCGTTGAAACGATTACAATTTGTTCATCAGAATAACTTTTTGTTTTTTCAACGTCAATAATTAAATCTTCTGGAATACAAAGTTCGCCTATCTTTGATGCGGCTTCAGCAATATTTATCATACTTCTTCCAGAAAAGGCAACTTTACGCTTGTATTTTTTTGCTAAGTCTAGAATTTGTTGCAATCTGTGAACGTTTGATGCAAAGGTTGCTATAATAATGCGCTTTTTCATATTGTCAGCAAAAACGTGGTCTAAAGTTTCTTTTACCTTAGATTCACTAATAGTGCTACCACCTATCTCTATATTCGTAGAGTCTGCCATTAACAATAAAACACCCTTTTTCCCTATCTCGGCTATTCTTTCAATATCCATAGTTTGCCCGTTTACAGGGGTGAAATCTATCTTGAAATCGCCAGAGTGAAAAACCACGCCAACGGGTGTTGTAATTGCAAGCGCAACTGCCCCTGCAATTGAGTGGTTAACGTTTATAAATTCAACGGAAAAACTGCCAAGTTTAATCACGCTTGATGGTTTTATGCAGTTCAATATAACGTCGTTAAGTTTATGTTCTTTTAACTTACTTTCAATAAGTGTTAAAGTTAATTTTGTGCCAAAAATCGGCGCGTTAATTTCTTTAAGAATATATGGAAGTGCGCCTATATGGTCTTCATGCCCGTGTGTGATAATAATACCACGGATTTTCTTTTGGTTTTGCGCTAAATAACTTACGTCTGGTATAACAAGGTCTACCCCCGGTGTATTCACGCCCGGAAAGGTTAAACCACAGTCAATAATAATTATATCTTTACCGAATTCCAAAGCAGTCATATTCTTACCTATTTCACCAACGCCACCTAAAAACCTAACTTTAAGTGCTTTTGCAGGTGATGTTTGCTTTGGTTTTTTTATATTTTTCGGTTTCTTTTCTACCTTAATTTTATTATTTTTAAGCGCCAAATTTTTATTCTTCAATTTAGCATCTCCTTATTAAATTTAAATCAATTTCATTGTCATTATACAACATTTTTGCCTAAAAGTAAACAGTATTTAAAAAGCAAAGAAATATTTTATAAATTTTGCCCTTAATTTGCTTGAAAAAAAAGTCATATAAGAGTATAATATTAAAAATAATATCAATTTACTTTTTGATATTTTTCTAAGTGTAATTTAATTGCAGATAAAAAGGAGAATTAAAAATGCGTGTATACAACTTTGCAGCAGGTCCATCAACCTTACCATTGCCTGTTTTAGAACAAGCACAAAAAGAATTACTTGACTTTAACGGAACGGGTATGAGCATTATTGAAATGAGCCACCGTGGTAAGCCGTTTATGGCTGTTAACGACGAGGCTAACGCACTACTTCGTGAACTTATGGGTATACCTGAAAACTATTCAGTTTTATTCGTTCAAGGTGGCGCTTCACAACAATTTGCAGCAGTTCCACTTAACCTTTTAAAGAACGGCAAGGCTGACTATATTCTTACCGGCAACTTTGCTACTAAGGCTTATGAAGAAGGTTCTAGGTTTGGCGATATGGCTATAGCAGCATCTTCTAAAGAAGATAAGTTTACCTATATCCCTGATATGAAAAATATTAAATTCCGTGACGGTATTGACTACGTTCACACAACATATAACAACACCATTTACGGAACTAGATATACTGAACTTCCTAAAACTGATGCAACACTTGTAACTGATATGAGTTCTTGCATTTTAAGTGAAGAAGTTGACGTTTCTAAGTTCGGTTTAATTTATGCTGGCGCACAAAAGAACATTGCCCCTGCTGGTTTAACTATCGTTATCGTTAGAAAAGATTTAATCGGCAACGCTCTTCCACAATGCCCAACAATGCTTAACTACGCTATTCAAGATAAGAACAATAGTTTATATAACACCCCACCTTGCTTCCCTATCTATATGTCACTTTTAGTGTTCAGATGGCTTAAAAATCTCGGCGGTGTTAAGGCTATTCAACAAATCAATGAAGAAAAGGCTAAATTACTTTATGATTTTATTGATAATTCTTCTTTCTACACCAACAAGGTTAATAAGAAAGACCGTTCTATTATGAACGTACCTTTCGTTTCACCTAATGAAGAACTTGATGCTAAGTTTGTTAGTGAATCTGCTAAAGCAGGTCTTTCTTCACTTAAAGGTCACAAAGTTTTAGGTGGTATGAGAGCATCTATTTATAACGCAATGCCTATTGAAGGTGTTAAAGCACTTATTGAATTTATGAAGAAATTTGAAATGGAGAATAAATAATTATGAAAAATATTCTTACCTTAAACGCTATTAGCCCTGTTATTAATGATATTTTTGACGCTAGTTATAACGTTTCTAACAACGCAACTAACCCTTGTGGTATTTTGCTTAGAAGTTTTAAGATGCACGACTATGCTTTAGATGAAAACACTATAGCAGTTGCTAGAGCAGGCGCAGGCGTAAACAATATTCCTTGCGAAGAATATGCTAAACAAGGCGTTGTTGTTTTCAATACTCCAGGTGCAAATGCAAACGCTGTTAAAGAACTTGTGCTTGCTTCACTTTTAATGGCATCTAGAAATATTGTTGGCGCTATTGACTGGGTTAAAACCTTAAAAGGTAAAGGCGAAGAAGTTGGCAAGTTAGTTGAAAAAGGCAAAGCAAACTTTGTTGGCCACGAATTAACAGGTAAAAAACTTGGTGTTATCGGTCTTGGTGCTATCGGCGCTTTAGTTGCTAACGCTTGCATGGATTTAGGTATGCAAGTTTATGGTTATGACCCTTACCTTTCTGTTAACGCAGCGTTAAAACTTAACCCATCAATTAAAATCGTTAAAGATTTAGAAGATATTGCTAAAAATAGTGATTTTATAACTATTCATATCCCATATATCGCAAGCCAAAATAAAGGCATTATCAACGCAGGTTTAATTAGAAAGATGAAAGACGGTGTTGTTCTTGTTAACTGCGCTAGGGGTGAATTAGTTGATAATAACGATATTTTAGAAGCAACACAAAGTGGTAAGGTTAGCAAATACGTTGTTGACTTCCCTAGTGATGAACTTATAGGCGCAGATAACATTATTTGTGTTCCTCACCTTGGCGCATCTACTGATGAGGCTGAAGAAAATTGCGCAGTTATGGCATCTAAACAACTTATTGATTATATTGAAAACGGCAATATCGTTAACAGCGTTAACTACCCTAACTGCTCTATGCCAAGAACAACTAATTATAGATTAGTTATTTTGCATAAGAACATTCATAACATTATCGCACAAATTACTGGCACGGTTGGTAATGAAGGTATTAACATTTCTAACCTAACAAACCAAAGCAAAGGCGATTACGCTGTGACAATTCTAGATATTGATAATGAAGTTTCTGAAAAGGCTATTGAACTTATTGCCCAAGTTGAAAACATTATCAGGGTTAGAGTTATTAAGTAATTTTAATTAAAACATATTAAAAGGTGGTTAA
>JAZRDW010000237.1:0-4376 GCA_045660505.1 Christensenellaceae bacterium
CAACATTTACCTTAATTGTCAATTCTTTTAGTTTATAAATATTTTCACGCATAATTCACCAAATAAAACTTTTTTCAAATTGTACTTTTATTCTAAAATATAATATATGACAGTTTCTGTCATATTAAAAATTTTTGCAAAAGAAAAAAACCTAAAACTTACACTATTTTGTGTTCGTTTTAGGTTTTCATTGGTGACCCCTACGGGAATCGAACCCATGTTACCACCGTGAAAGGGTGGTGTCTTAACCGCTTGACCAAGGGGCCTTGTTTAGGTGGGTTAAACCTTATATAAATCGCTTTTTCTAGCGTTCCGTATCAAATTTGGTAGCGGCGGTCAGATTCGAACCAACGACCTGCCGGGTATGAACCGGCCGCTCTAACCAACTAAGCTACGCCGCCATGTTAGGCACTTACGAACAAAGTTTTTCGTTAAATGCTTATGTATTATATCCAAAAACGCAGATATTGTCAATTACTTTAATGTTGTTTTTAAAAAATTTTTCTATAATTTTTATTTTATTTTTTCTTGTGGCGATTTTTTTAGTTTTTTTAATGTAAATTTCCACTTTTATAAACAAAAAAGCGAACGCCTACAAATAAGAAACGCTCGCTTAAAAGAAAAACAAATTATTCGTTACCGAAAAGTGGGGTGGAAAAATACCTTTCTGCAGTATCAGGTAAAACGGTCACAACCGTTTTGCCTTTGCCTAAAAGTTTAGCAAGTTTTTTAGCGGCTGCCACGTTAGTTCCCGAAGAAATACCACACATAATACCTTCTAAGCGAGCCAAGTCTTTAGAAGTTGCTAAGGCTTCTTCATCAGAGATAATGCAAACGTCTTCATAAATATTGCAATTAAGAACTGGTGGAATAAGCCCATCCCCTATACCCATTTGGATATGAGAACTGATAGTACCCCCAGCAAGAATAGCGGCATTTTCAGGTTCAACAGCCCAAATTTTAATATCTGGGTTTTGCGCTTTAAGAACTTCGCCTATACCGGTAATAGTACCCCCCGTGCCTATACCCGAACAAAAACCGTGAATAGGGCCTGCAACTTGCTCTAAAATTTCTAGCCCTGTGTGGTGGCGATGCACCATAGGGTTTGCAGGGTTTTCAAATTGTTGTGGGACGAATACTTTAGGGTTTTCTTCAGCCATTTTAAGCGCTAATTTCAAGCACCTATCAATACAATCCCCAATATTGCCATCATCGTGCATTAAGATAACTTCTGCACCGTAATGGCGAACGAGTTTACGGCGTTCTTCGCTAACTGAATCTGGCATAATAATAACCGTTTTATAGCCTTTAACAGCGCCGACCAAGGCTAACCCTATGCCTTGATTGCCACTAGTAGGTTCAACGATAATACTATCTTTATCAATTAAACCTTGCTTTTCGGCGATAGAAAGCATATTGAAAGCCGTGCGAGTTTTAATAGACCCACCAACGTTTAAGCCTTCAAACTTAACCAAGATATCGGCAGAATTTTCATCCACCATTTTATTTAATTTAATAATCGGGGTATGCCCGATAGCCTCTAAAATGTTATTGTATATCATAATTATAATATACTATATATTTAACAAAAAAACAACTAATTTGACAAGAAAACAAAACTTTAATTTTGTAAAGAAATTTATCAATGGTGGTGATGATGATGGTGGTGACAATGCCCAGCAGAACTTTCTTCAATGACACAATCTTTATGGTGGCAATGTTCCCCAACCTTTTCAAGTTCAAGCGTAGCGTGTTTAATGCCGTGTTCGGTTAATTCTTCACGAATTTTATCTTTAATTAAATGCGCATCAGCATCAGTAACGATATGCATTGTTGCATAATTATTAATACCATCCATACTCCAAATATGGATATGATGCACGTCTTCAACCCCATCTATTTCTAAAATATGTTCTTTAATTTCGCTAACGGCAATATTGTTAGGTGCTTTTTCTAGGAATAAAATTAGCCCTTCTTTTAAGCCTTTAATAACGCTGATAAGAATAAAAACAGCAACGGCGATAGACATAATAGCATCTAAAAGATAGAAGTTTGTAAAACGCATAACGATAGCGCCAATTAAAACTACTATCCAACCTAGCACGTCTTCAAGCATGTGAAGATTAACTGCCTTTTGATTAAGGCTATCCCCGTGCCTTGTAAAGAAAGCGGCTAAAAAGTTAACGACCACGCCAACGATAGCAAAAATAATCATACCGTTATAATTAATAGTAGTGGGATTAATAATTCTTAAAACTGCGTTATAAATAACGGCACAAGACCCAAAGAGAAGAATAAGCGTGGTTATAACGCTACCCATAACTGAAAACCTAGTGTAGCCGTAAGTATAAACTTCATCAGGTTTAGATTTGCTTTTCTTTTCTAAAAAGTATGATAGCCCTATACTGGTAGCGTCGCCTATATCGTGAATAGCATCAGAAATGATAGCAATACTACCCGTAAAAATACCACCGACGAATTCAAAAATAGAAAATAAAAGGTTAAGAATAAAAGCAATAAAAATGTTTTTTTCGGTCTTCATAAAATCACCTAAAAAATTAAAGTTAAATCATTATTAAAAGAAACTTGTTATAAAAATTTCTAGCCCTATAATAATAAGAATAGTGCCACCTAAAATCCCTGCTTTGTTAGATAGTTTTGTCCCTGCGGTTTTGCCTATAATAACACCTAAAACGCAGATTAAAAAGGTCACCACACCTATTATACCACAAGAAAGCAATGCTTCAAAAACATTGTAAGAAGAAATGGTTAAGCCAACGGAAAGCGCATCAATAGAAGTTGCAATTCCTTGAACTATTAATCCCCAAAAGCCGACCTTTGGTTTACACTCTTCATCTTCTTTAGTAGTGATGCCTTCATAAAGCATTTTGCCACCGATAAAGCAAAGTAAAATTAATGCTACCCAAGGTATAACTTTTTCAAACGCGCTAAATAAATGTGCAATAGTGGTAATTAAAAACCAACCTAGCATAGGCATTAAAAACTGGAAAATAGAAAATACGCTAGCAATGCCGATAACCCTTTTTGTTTTCATGCAAGGTTCATTTAAGCCGTTTGCAAGAGAAACGGAAAAAGCATCCATCGCTAAGCCTATACCAAGTAAAAAACTGTTTAGAAAAAAAGTAAAATTTAAGTCCATATATTATTTTAATAACCCAACTTACAAAAATATTCCCAAGTGTTGCAAAACGCAATACTTGGGTCACAACTGTTACTACTACCCTTAAATTAAACATATTATAACATAAAGAATAAAGGAAATCAACAAAATAAATAGTTAAGTTGATTAACAAAAAATTAAAGGCGTGAAAAATTCCACGCCTTTTTAATTGTTATAAAATTATTCGCTATAACCCATAACGCCGATATAAGCGCAGTTTGGTTGTGTAACGTCCATTCTGCCAAATTGAACAACGATTTCAATTTCACTTCTAACACGGAAAGAATATTGAACTAATCTTCCCAAGTTAACCCCGCCGATATCTTCAGGCTTATCTAAACGGAAACATTTAACCCTTTTAGCAGGAACGATTAACTTAACGTTTTCAATAGGGTCTTTATCTTCAAAATAAAAATCCACGTAAATAATAGCGTCTTTATCGTTGCAGTTAAGGATACTTAATGCTTCGTGTCCTTCATAGCCACTTTCTTTTTGAATTTCCTTTTTAGGAATCCAACCATCAGCAATATACCAACATTTTTTACCGTTTGTCATTTTAAATTTCTCCTTTATTTTTGTATTAAATTTCATCATCAGCGTGTTCTTGCATATACGCCTTAAAGAACTTATTTGCTTCTAAGTCCATATCGCCAATGCAACCTGAACAGAAAATAATACCTTCAATTTTGCCTTGTTTTAATAGTTCAACGTAGTATTCAAGTTGACGCTTAAATTTATCAACAGCCATAGGTTTTTCATTACCATAGTCGTAGAGATAAATACCAAGCATTTTTCTTTTGCCTTCAGCAAGCTTAAAGAATTTATCAACGTATTCTTCAATTCTATCAATATCTTCTTGAACCCAAGCCCAGAAAGAAACGCCGTCAAAACATTCAATATGCTTTTTAACGTCTTCTTCTAATTGACTTACGTATAGAACTGACCAAAAATCTAAATTCTTTTGAGAATTATTAAGTTTTTCGTGCATTTGCTTTAAGATTGCAGGTGGATATTTTCTTAACCTTTCTGGTGAAAAGAAATCATCAACCATACCGCCGGTTATGTTTTGCTTTTTGTTAGCAATTTCAATAACGTCATCAGTCCAACCTAATGGGCTTTCTGGTAGTGGTGTGCTAGCGTCGCCTAAAACCGACCATTTAATTTCCCTTAAAGATTTAAGTTCTTCTGCTAAGTT
>JAZRDW010000238.1:0-3149 GCA_045660505.1 Christensenellaceae bacterium
TGCTTTCATTAAAGAAGGCATAGGTGAAGTGCTTGAAGATTATTCTCCAATTACAGACTATTCTGACCACTTTGAACTTTACTTTTTGGATTACAACCTAGACGGCAAGCCTAAGTATGATGAAAAAGAATGTAGAGATAGCGATGCAACCTATGCTCTTCCTTTACGCCTTAAAGTTAGACTTCTTAACAAAGCTACTGAAGAAATAATTGACCAAGAAGTGTTCATGGGTGATTTCCCATTAATGACCGATAACGGTTCGTTCATTATTAATGGTGCTGAAAGGGTTATTGTATCTCAATTAGTTCGTTCACCTGGCGTTTATAATGGTTCTGAAATGGATAAGTCTGGCAGGCAATTATTTAACACCACGGTTATCCCTTCAAGGGGTGCATGGCTTGAATTTGAACAAGATTCCCAAAACGTTCTTTGGGTTCGTGTTGACAGGACTAGGAAGTTGACTGCAACAGTTCTTCTCCGTGCGCTTGGTTTTGGCACTGATGAAGAATTGACTAAAAATCTTTTCACCGACAATAAGATGATTAATGATACCGTTGAAAAGGATACTAGTAAGTCTGAAAGCGATGCTCTTATTGAGTTATATCGCCGTCTTCGTCCGGGTGAAATCCCAACTGATGAAGCAGTTAAGCAACATCTTAAAAACTTATTCTTTGAACCACGCCGTTATGATTTGGCTAGGGTTGGTAGGTATAAGTTTAACAAGAGATTAAGGCTTGGCGCAAGAATCGTTGGCTTAAAATCTTTTGAAACAGTCGTTAGTCCTGATGGCGAAGTTTTAGCCGAAGCAGGCGAAATTATCACAAGGGAAAAGGCACAAGCAATTCAAAATGCTGGTATTAACTATTTCTTTGCTGATATCAACGGCGAAAAACATAAACTTATCGCAAACAACGTTGTAGACTTTAAGGAAGTTGTTGGTGCTGACCCAAGGGCTTTCGGTTTACTTGATTACGTTTACTACCCAGCATTAACTTTCTCTAAAACGGTAGCAGAAGTTGCTAAAGAAAAGGGCGAAGAAGAAGCTGAAAGTGAATTAGCAAAAGAAATTAACGCTTTATTCTACATTGATGAAAAAGTTATCAAGGCTGGCGAAGAAAAACCAGAAGATAAGAAGAACGAAGAAAAGGCAAGGGAAGTTAGAATTAAGTTCATTAACGCTTGCTTGAAGTTCTATGAAATTTTAGAAAACTCTGTAAGTGAAATTAGCAAAGAAGATAAGAAAGTTCTTCGCCCACTTATAGATAAACTTAACCATAAACATATCACGGTTGACGATATCGTTGCATCAGTATCAGTTAACCTTGACCTTGCTTACGGAATCAACACCGTTGATAACATTGACCACTTGGGCAATCGTCGTGTTCGTTCTGTTGGCGAACTTTTACAAAATCAATTCCGTATAGGTATTTCTAGACTTGAAAGGGTTATTAGAGAAAGAATGGGCACTATTGACCATAAGGACGTTTCTCCACAAAGTTTAATTAACGTTCGCCCTGTTTCAAGTGCTATTAAGGAATTCTTTGGTTCATCACAACTTTCACAATTTATGGACCAAACAAACCCTATTGCTGAATTAACGCATAAGAGAAAACTTTCTGCTTTAGGTCCAGGCGGTCTTAACCGTGATAGGGCAACCTTTGAAGTGCGTGACGTTCACCACTCTCACTATGGTAGAATGTGTCCTATTGAAACACCTGAAGGTCAAAATATCGGTCTTATTTCTTCACTTGCTGCTTACGCTAAAGTTAACGAATTTGGCTTTATTGAATCACCATATAGAAGAATTGACCACGTATTAAACGAAGAAGGTAAGATTGAAACTATCGTTACCGAACACGTTGATTACTTAACTGCTGATGAAGAAGATAATTACGTTGTTGCACAAGCAAACGAACCATTAATTGACAATAAGTATTTTGTTAACGAACGTGTTTCTTGCAGACATAGAGATGAAATTACTTCTGATATTAAAGAGAAAATGGACTATATGGACGTTTCTCCAAAGCAACTTATCTCAGTTGCTACTGCACTTATCCCATTCTTAGAAAACGACGATACTAACCGTGCGCTAATGGGTTCTAACATGCAACGTCAAGCAGTTCCACTACTTTGCCCAGAAAACGCTATTGTTGCAACGGGTATTGAAAGAAGAATCGCTTACGACTCTGGTGTTATGGTTAACGCAGTTGAAGCAGGTATCGTTAAATCTGTTGCTAGTGATTGTATCGTTATTAAAGAAGACGACGGCAATGAAAGAAGTTATATCTTAAAGAAATTTGAAAGAAGTAACCAAGGCACTTGCTTAAATCAACGCCCTATCGTTGATAAAGGCGAAAGAATAGAAAAGGGTCAAACTATTGCAGACGGTCCATCTACAAAGAACGGCGAATTAGCGTTAGGTCGCAACATTTTAGTCGGCTTTATGAGTTGGGAAGGCTACAACTACGAAGACGCTATTCTACTTTCAGAAAAATTAGTTAGGGAAGACGTGTTCACCACAATTCACATTGAAGAACACGAAACCGAAGCAAGGGATACAAGACTTGGCGAAGAAGAAATCACAAGGGATATTCCAAACGTTGGTGAAGATGCACTTAAAGAGTTAGATGAAGACGGTATCGTTAGAATAGGGGCAGAAGTTAACAGGGGTGATATTCTTGTTGGTAAAGTTACACCTAAGGGTGAAACCGAACTTACACCAGAAGAAAGATTGCTCCGTGCAATTTTCGGTGAAAAATCTAGGGAAGTTAGGGATACTTCATTAAAAGTTCCACACGGCGAAGGCGGTGTTGTTGTTGACGTTAAGGTATTTACCCGTGCCAACAAAGACGAACTTGCACCTGGCGTAAATAAACTTGTTAGAGTTTATATCGCACAAAAGAGAAAGATTTCTATCGGTGATAAAATGGCTGGCCGTCACGGTAATAAGGGCGTTATCTCAAGGATTTTACCTGAATCAGATATGCCGTTTATGGCTGATGGTACACCACTTCAAATCGTACTTAACCCACTAGGCGTTCCATCTCGTATGAATATCGGTCAAGTATTAGAAGTTCACTTAGGTCTTGTATGTAAACAACTCGGCTGGAAGATTGCAACCCCTGTATTTGACGGTGCAAGCGAAAGCG
>JAZRDW010000239.1:0-1588 GCA_045660505.1 Christensenellaceae bacterium
TATTTCTCCTAATGTAACTTTATGTACATATAGTACTTGCCTATATTGTATAACTAATATTTAATTAAGTCAAGTTATTTTTGCCTTTTAGATTTAAAATAATCTTTAATTATTTTTGCACAAGGCTCTTCCATTATCCCACCTTCAAATTCTACCTTGTGATTTAAGCCGTTATCGGTTAAAACAGGGTATTTACTTACGGCACAACCACTCTTTTTTTCGTAAGCGCCAAAGTAAACTTTTTTTATTCTTGCGTTAGCAATAGCCCCTGCACACATAGGGCAAGGTTCTATTGTCACGTATATTTCAGCACCGTCTAAACGCCAACCCTTAACCTTTTTGCAAGCCTTGTTTATGGCTAAAATTTCGGCGTGGGCAGTTGCTAGAGAAGTTTTTTCCATTAAGTTGTGCGCCCTAGCAATAATTTTGCCGTCTAAAACGATTATAGCGCCTATAGGCACTTCATCTTTTTTCAAGGCAAGTTTTGCTTGGTCTAGGGCTTTTTTCATATAGTAATTTTGCATTTTATTCCCTAAAAATTTATTTAACTTTATATAATGAATTACTTGTGATAAGCAATATTATTATTAATGCAAAAAGCACGGTAAATTTGCTCTGAAAGCATTAACCTAAATAGAGTGTGTGGAAAGGTCATATCTGAAAAAGATAAAAGTTCGTTTGCCATTTTTTTAACTTGGTCAGATAGCCCGTACGACCCACCTATAACAAAGGTGATAACCCCACTAGAAGTATCAATAGTTTCCTTAATAGTTTTTGCTAACTTTTCACTAGAATATTTTTTGCCTTCAATAGCCATAGCAAAAACGTGCCCTTTTAAGTGTGGCAAAATTTTTTCGGCTTCTTTTTCTTTGATAGTGTTAATTAAACTTTCAGTAACCTTTTGGTAATTTTCTTCAGCAATTTCAATAATAGAAAAATCACAAAATCTTGAAAGCCTTTTAGAATATTCACTAATTCCATCAGCAAAATATTTTTCCTTAACCTTGCCAACGGCAACAATATTAACCTTTACCATATTAACCACCAAACACGCTACTTATAATTAAAATTAAGCAAAGTAGCATACCAAAAAATGCGCTTAGATAAAACTCTTTAAGACTTTTTGATTTAATATCTTTAGAAATGCTTTCTTTATCCTTTTGCTCTTTAACAATATCTAAAATAGTAAACACAAAGAATAAAACTAAAATGATAACGCCAACAATAATCAAAACAGGGTTAGTTAAGTCAATATTAACCTTAAAATATTCTAAAACTAAAACGGTTAAGTTGTTAAGTAAGTGGGCAATTATGCAAGGGATAACGCTTTTAGCAGATATTACTAAAAGGGTTAGCGCCACACCGTATATAAATTGATATATTAATTGTGAAAATGAGCAATGATATAGTGAAAAACAAAGCCCAACCGAAAGGGCTAATGGAATAAATGGAAGTTCTTTTAGCATTGACGCCATTATCCCCCTAAAAAATAGTTCTTCAACGATACTAGGTAAAATTGACAATAAAACTATAAATAAAATTAGTTCAAAAGGGTTATTTAATGCTAAAGAATTATTCCCTATGCTAG
>JAZRDW010000240.1:0-1553 GCA_045660505.1 Christensenellaceae bacterium
CTTAAATATTAGTAAATATTTATTTACTTTTTTAATTAAATGGTGTAAAATAAATAGGTCAATGATATTTTACAACATTTTGTAAAATTTTCAAAGCAATTATAAGAAATTTTTAAAGGAGTAGGATAATATTATGTCCAATGTTTTAGAAAATATTAAAATTAAAGCAAGTTTACTTAACAAACATATCGTTCTTCCTGAAGGTGAAGATTCAAGGGTTGTTCGTGCCGCAAGTGAAGTTGTTAAAACAAACTTAGCAAGAATAACTCTTTTAGGCAATAAAGATGAAATTGCTAAACTCAACCCTGGCGTTGATTTAGAAGGCATCAATATAATTGACCCTGTTACATATTCAAAGACAATTGAATATGCAGAAATGTTGTTTAAGGCTAGGGAAGGTAAAATTAATAAGAAAACAGGCTTGCCTGAATATGCTGACGTGGACGCTGCTGTTAAAGGCGTGTTAAAAGATTACACAATGTATGCTGCTTTGATGCTTAAGGCTGGTGACGTTGATGGTTTAGTTTCAGGTGCTTGCCACTCAACGGCAAACACACTTCGCCCAGGTTTACAAGTAATTAAAACTGCTAAGGGTATCAACACCGTTTCAAGTAGTTTCATTATGGTTGCCGATAGGGAAAACAAATATAACCCAGATGGCGTTGCAGTATTTGCTGACTGTGCTATTAACATTGAACCAGATGCACAACAAGTTGCTGATATTGCTATTTCTTCTGCTGAAACAGCAAAGAATATTGCAGGTATTGAACCAAGGGTTGCAATGCTTTCTTTCTCAACAATGGGTTCTGGTAATGATGATAAGTTCTTCAAAACAGTTCCAAAAATGCAAGAAGCAACTGCTTTAGCAAAGGCGCAAGCGCCAGACCTTATGATTGATGGTGAATTCCAATTTGACGCTGCCGTTGCACCAGAAGTTGGCAAATTAAAAGCACCTACTTCACCAGTTGCAGGGAATGCAAACGTATTCGTATTCCCTAACATTAACGCAGGTAATATCGGTTATAAAATTGCACAAAGATTTGGTGGCTACATGGCTTTAGGTCCTATTTGCCAAGGCTTTGCTAAACCTATTAACGATTTATCACGCGGTTGTAATGAAGATGATATCGTTGCAGTTGTTGCTATCACCGCTTTACAAGCACAATAATATTTAGGAGAAGTTAAAAATGAAAATTTTAGTTATAAATGCAGGTAGTTCATCACTTAAATATCAACTTATCAATATGGCAGATGAAAGTGTTATTCTTAAAGGCGTTTGCGAAAGAATTACATTTAAAGGCGGTGTTTTAACACAAAAAACTTTTGATGATAGAAAGTTGGTTATTGAACAAGATATGCCAAGCCACAAAGAAGCAATGGAACTTGTGTTAAAGGCTATGCTTGATAAAGAAAACGGCGCATTAAAGAGCATTGATGAAATCGGTGCAGTAGGTCACAGAGTTCTCCACTCTGGTGAAGACTTCCATTCATCAGTTGTTATTGATGATGAAGTTATCGCTATCTGCGAAAAGAACGCAGAACTCGGCCCTCTA
>JAZRDW010000241.1:0-2560 GCA_045660505.1 Christensenellaceae bacterium
TCCAAATAATATACCTAAAAACACGTTAATTATAAGCATAGGTATTTGGCTAGCAATTAAAATCAAAACGCTTAAAAAACTAATAAACCTTGCTTGATTAATAAGTGATATTATAAATGCCACAAAAACGCATATAATCGTTTCTATAAGCCCTATAACTAACCCAACTAACAAATACCCTAAAATAAAGTCGTATGGCTTCATAGGGGAAGAATATAGCCTTTTAAGGAAAAATGTTTGTTTATCTTTAGAAACGATTAATGCAAGTGTAAGCATAATAAAAGCGTAAGAGAAAACTATAATTCCTGGTAAAAGTGAAGTAATTTCAAAAGTAGGGGTGTTTCCTTGGCTATATTTATTAATTATAAAAAATAATAAGAACATTAGGATAGGGAAAACTAAACAAAAAATATAAATAATAGGGTCCCTTAAAATTTCCTTTAAGTTCCTTTTGAAAAAATTCCAAGTTTTATTCATTGCTATTCTCCACTAACTTTATAAAAGCATCTTCAAAATTATCACTATTAGTAAATTGTTTTAACTCATCAATTGTTCCCGTTTTAAGTAGTTTACCCTTAGATAGAATTGCAACCCTATCGCAAAGGTTTTCAATTTCATCTAGGTAGTGGGAAGTTAAAATAATTGTGATTTTATTCTTTAATTTATTAATAATCCCCCAAAGTTCACGCCTAGCAAAAACGTCTAAACCTAAAGTAGGTTCATCTAAAAATAAAATAGTTGGTTTAGATATAAGCGCAATTGCTATTGATAAGCGCCTTTTAAAACCACCCGATAAGGTTTTAGCCCTTTTGGTTAAAACACTTGTTAAACTAAAGGTGTTAATAATTTCGTTTATATAATCTAAATCGCAGTTATTATAAATGTTTGCAAAAAACTCTAGATTTTCTTTTACGGTTAAATTCTCTGCAATAGCCGTTTCTTGTGGGGAAATATCAATAATTTCTTTAATTTTATCAATATCGCTATCAATGTTAAACCCATTAATTATAACGCTACCACTTGTCTTTTTAGTTAATCCACATAAAATTTTAATTAGGGTGGTTTTGCCAGCACCATTAACACCTAAAAGACCAAAAAGTTCGCCTTTTTTAATTTCAAGTGAAAGATTATCTAGTGCTTTTAAGGTTTTATAGTTTTTGCAAATATTATCAATATTTATAATGTTCATTATTAAATATCCTTACTTAAAAGTTTATCAGTTAAATTTTCAATTACATCGGCTTTTACTAATGCAATGCCTTTTTCTTTATCGCAAAGAACGATTATAGAATCGCCAGGGTTAATATCAAACATATTTCTAATTTCTTTAGGAATAACTATTTGCCCCTTTTCACCAACTTTACAAATTCCAACAAATTTGTTTTTATCCATATTAATTCTCCTATGTATAACTAGTTATACTTTTCATACTCATTATACTCTTATTATAAATAATTGTCAACAAAAAAGCACCTGTAATTAGGTGCTTTAATATTATTCATTATCATAATTAGCCAAAATTTCTTTTGCGCAATTTTTAACGGATTTTTTAAGTTGTGGGGGAGAGATAACTTTTATTCCATTGCCATAACCCATAATTTTGGTAACCAAGCCGTTATCAAAAGGTAATTTAACGTCTGCAATATACTTTCCGTTTATCTTTTTAATATTTTCAATGCCAAGCCACTCTTCAACTTCTGAAAGGCATTTTTTATCAACTTCTAATAAAACGTCTTCAGTTTCAACGTTTTTGTGCCAAAAATTAAGTGGAAGTTCCATTTTAGATAAATCTTGCCTAATAAACTGTTCATTAAGTAGGTTGGCGTGTTCAATTCTACCCGTTTTGAAGAACCTAAACTCTCTTCTTAAATTACAATATGCAAAAACATACCAAAGCCCTTGCTTAAACAATATTATATGTGGCTCAATAACTCTATCGGTAATATCACCGTTTCTATCGTGATAGGTAATTTTAAGTTTTTTACATTCATCAATACTTTTTTGAATTATTACAAGTTTGCTTTTATATCCGTTTGTTTCGCCCCAAGGTCCGGCATCTATAATTAAGTTTCCACCCTTAATATCAAAGCCTGAATATTCGTTTTTAACGGTTGCTTTTAACTTACTTATAACGTTAGTCAACTCTTTATTTGGCACGCCTTCTGTGATGGCAGAAAGGGCATTAATAACCTGTTCAAACTCACTTACCGTCATAAAGGTTGATGAAAGTTTATAAGTATCAATTATTGCAAAACCACCTTGATTGCCACGCAAGGTGTAAATAGGCACGCCTGCCATTTCTAAAGCATTAATATATCTATGTATGCTTCTAACACTAACTTCATATTTGTCTGCTAAATATTGCGCTTTTATACATTTTTTTGACAAAAGTTCAAATAAAATTCTTAACATTATTTCAAATTTCATAAGTAATTATCTGCTATATATCATATTCTAAAGTAAACAAATAAAAAAGTCAAACAAATTATAAAAATTTTATTAATATGACAACCATATAGCATAAAGTTATTATAAAATGGACTTGTAAAAACAAGATAGA
>JAZRDW010000242.1:0-1426 GCA_045660505.1 Christensenellaceae bacterium
GTTCACGGTTTTGTTCAAGCATGTTTTCAATCTTAATCTTATCAAGTTCACCCAAACGGAGTGCTTCACTAAGCGCCTTGCCTGGTGTATTTGTGTGAACGTGAACTTTAACGAACTCTAAATCGCCAATAACTATAACGCAATCACCCATAGTCATTAAGGTTTCACGCAATCTTTCAATATCTGCAGTTGTGGTTTGCTTTTTAAGGTTAATAATAAAGAATTCTGTGCAGTATGCGAATTCAATATCACCTAAACTCATAATTTCAGCATGTTCCATAAGTGCATCTTGATTAGCACTTTCTTTAGTTTCAATACCTTCTGCGCTAACGGTTTCACCCATAAGCGCTTTGAACATACCTTCAAAAACGCACATTAAACCCTTGCCACCAGCATCAACTACACCTGCCTTTTGCAATACAGGTAGCATTGAAGGTGTTAAATCAACTGCTTTATGACCCGCTGAAATGATTTCTGGTAAGAAAGTTTCAAAATCTTTATGTTTAAGTCTAATAGATTGTGCATGTTCAGCAATCATACGAACAACTGTCAGCATTGTGCCTTCTTTTGGCTTACTAACTGCGCCGTAAGCAACTTCGGCACCCATTTTAAGTGCTTGCGCAAAGTCTTTAGTATCAAGTTCTTCTTGCTTTTTAAGAACGTTGCAAATACCCCTTAAAATTTGTGAAAGAATAACGCCTGAGTTACCCCTTGCGCCCCTTAAAGCACCCTTGCTAATTGCTTCAGTTACGTCAACTATTTTATTGCTACGGCAGTTAATAACTTCTTTAACTGCTGATTGAATTGTCAAAGACATATTAGTTCCCGTATCACCATCAGGAACTGGGAAAACGTTAAGTGCGTCAATATTTGCTCTATTTACTTCTAAGAGTTTTGCTGCAGTTAAAATCATTGATTTTAACATAACCCCGTTAATTGTTTTTTGCATAAATATCTCCTACCCTATAGGGCGTATAAACTAAATTATTTATTTAACCTTTAACACCTGTAACACGAACGTTAATAGTGTCCACAATCATACCGGTAAACCTTTCAACTTTATACTTTAAAGATTCCTTAAGTGCTTCAACAACTGCTTTAATAGACACGCCGTATTTTACAACAACAGCCACGTCAACAAAAATTCTATCGCCGTTAGAATACACCTTTACACCTTTAGTAAAAGCACCACGCAATAATATAGCGCCAACAATATCTAGAATATTCAATGATGAAAATTCCACAATACCATAACAATCCATAGCAACGTGTTCAATGAACTTTGCTATAGTTTTATCTGATACCACTATTTTACCATAAATATTGTTAGTTTTTACAGACATGATTATCTCCCGTTAAACATTATAATTATTTTACAATATTTATTCTTTTTTTGCAACACTTTAACCGAAATTATTAAAAAAAA
>JAZRDW010000243.1:0-4441 GCA_045660505.1 Christensenellaceae bacterium
ATGGAAGGTAATAAAATTCTTGATATTTTTGGAACAATGGTATTTAACGATAAGGTGATGAAAGAAAGATTGCCTGAAGATGCTTATGAAGCAGTTTGCCAAGCAAAAGAAGAAGGCAAGCCTTTAAGCTTATCGGTTGCAAAAGTTGTTGCTAGTGCTATGAAAGACTGGGCATTAGAAAAGGGTGCAACCCACTTTACCCATTGGTTCCAACCTATGACGGGGATTACCGCTGAAAAACACGATAGTTTTATTGAGCCTAAAGGCGAAGGGGAAGTTATCTTAAAATTCTCTGAAAAATCCTTGGTTAAAGGCGAATCTGATGCATCTAGTTTCCCTAGTGGCGGTCTTCGTGCAACGTTTGAAGCCCGTGGATATACTGCTTGGGACCCAACTTCTTATGCTTTCGTTAAGGACGGCAGTTTATATATTCCAACTGCTTTCTGTTCTTACGGTGGCGAAGCGTTGGATAAGAAAACCCCATTACTCCGTTCTATGGACGCGTTTAATAAACAAGCGCTCCGTATTTTAAGATTGTTTGGCAACGATAAGGTTAAAAAAGTAACCCCAACCGTAGGTGCTGAACAAGAATATTTTTTAATAGATAAAAGCGTTTACGAATCTAGAATAGACTTGGTGCATTGTGGCAGAACGCTTTTTGGCGCACGCCCAGCAAAAGGTCAAGAATTAGAAGACCACTATTACGGCGCAATTAAATCTAGAATTTCTGCGTTTATGAAAGAATTAGACGAAGAACTTTGGAAACTTGGCGTTTATGCAAAAACAAAGCATAACGAAGTTGCGCCATCACAACACGAATTAGCACCCGTTTACACTTCAACCAACATTTCTTCTGACCAAAATCAAATTACAATGGAATTAATGAAGAGTGTTGCAAATAAACACGGCTTAGTATGTTTACTTCACGAAAAACCTTTTGCATCAGTAAACGGCAGTGGTAAACATAACAACTGGTCAATTAGCACCGATTTAGGCGAAAATTTGTTAGAACCAGGTGATACCCCTGATAAAAACGCGCAATTCTTATTGTTCTTATTAGCAGTTATTAAGGCTGTTGATGAATATCAAGACTTGCTCAGAATTAGCGTTGCATCTGCAGGGAACGACCACCGTTTGGGCGCAGATGAAGCCCCACCTGCAATAATTTCTATCTATTTAGGTGATGAATTAGATGAAATTTTAAAGGCTATTGAAAATGGTCAACAATACTTGGCAAAAGAAAAAGCCGAACTTAAAATAGGCGTTTCAGTATTGCCAACAATACCAAAAGATTCAACTGATAGAAACAGAACTTCACCATTTGCGTTCACAGGTAATAAGTTTGAATTCCGTATGGTTGGTTCATCAACAAACATTGCTTGCCCTAACTTTATTATTAACACTATCGTTGCTGAAGAACTTAGTAATTTTGCCGATAGACTTGAAAAAGCAAGTGATTTTAATAAGGAATTAGATAAGTTAATTAAAGAAACTATTAAAAAGCATAAGCGCATATTATTTAGTGGCAATAACTATTCAAAAGAATGGGAAAGGGAATCTAAGCGCCGTGGTTTATCTAACTTAAAAACTACGGTTGATGCTTTACCACACTATACCGACAAAAAGAATATTAAATTGTTTGAAAAACACAGGGTTTTATCTGAACAAGAAATACATTCTCGTATGGAAATATTGCTTGAAAATTATAGCAACATTATCCATATTGAAGCGCTAACTGCAATAGATATGGCAAGGCGTGAAATTACCCCTGCAGTAATAGATTATCAAGCATTTGTGTTGAACGAATTGCACTTAAAACAACAAGTAGGCAAGTTAAAATCTAAAATGGAACTTGACCTTATTAAAAAGTTAAGTGATTTAGCAAACGAATACAATATTGCCCTTGAAAAACTTATTGCTGATACCGATAAGTTTGATAAGAACTGGACTAACTTAAGAAAAGCAAAATTCTCACAAAAAACCTTGCTTAAGGATATGGCTGTTTTGCGTTCTTTTGCAGACCAAATGGAACTTTTAATCGGCAAAGACTTTATTGCTTTCCCAACATATCAAGATATTTTGTATAGCGTTAAGTATTAAGAAATAACAATTATTAAACAAAAAAAAGGATAACTAAAATTAGCAATTAGTTATCCTTTTTTATTTTTAGACGGATTAGGTTAAAAAGAAAAAAATTAAAATAAAAATTATATAATTAATTATATAAAATCATTGAAAAAGGTTGAAATTTAAATGTTAATATGTTAAAATAAATAGCGAAAGAAAAAAACGTATTGGCGGTTTGGCAAAAAGATTAGCCTAATCGCCAAATTTTACGAAAAAAAGGAGATATTATGTTCAAAATTGTTGACAAAAAAGTTCTCAACCCAACCGTAACAAGAATTGACGTATATGCGCCTTTCGTTGCTAAAAAAGCACAGGCTGGTCAATTCGTAATTATAAGGGCAACTGAAGATGGTGAAAGAATTCCACTAACCGTTGCTGATTATGATAGGGAAAAGGGCACAGTAGCAGTTATTTTCCAAATCGTTGGTTCAACAACATACACTCTTAACCAACTTGAAGTTGGTGACTGTGTTGCAGACTTCGTTGGTCCACTTGGCAATGCAACCCACACTAAAGGGCTTAAAAAAGTTGCAGTAGTTGGTGGTGGCGTTGGTTGTGCTATTGCATACCCTGTTGCTAAAAAACTTCACGAAGAAGGTGCTGAAGTTCACTCAATCGTTGGTTTTAGATGCAAAGACTTAGTTATTTTAGAAGATGAGTTCAAAGCAGTTAGCGATAAGTACGTTTTAATGAGTGATGATGGAACTGCCGGTACTAAAGGTTTAGTTACTGATGCACTTAAGAGCCTTATTGAAAGTGGCGAACAATATGATGAAGTTATTGCAATCGGCCCAGTTATTATGATGAAGTTTGTTTGCAGGCTTACAAAAGAATACGGCATTAAAACTGTCGTTTCAATGAACCCAATTATGATTGATGGAACGGGTATGTGTGGTGGTTGCCGTTTAACAGTTGGTGGCGAAACCAAATTTGCTTGTGTTGACGGTCCTGAATTTGATGGTCACTTAGTTGATTTTGATGAAGCAATGAAGCGTGGCGCAAGTTATAAAGAATGGGAAAGACACAAGTATGAAGAAACTTGCAATCTTTTCAAAAAGGAGGTTAAATAATTATGCCTAACATGTCTTTAAAGAAAAACGAAATGCCACATCAAGAGGCAGATATTAGAAATAAAAACTTTGATGAAGTTGCTTTAGGTTATACTGAAGAACAAGCAGTTAACGAAGCAGAAAGATGTTTAAATTGTAAAAACTTCCCTTGCGTTAAAGGTTGCCCAGTTATGGTTAAAATCCCAGAATTTATTGCAAAAATTCGTGAAAGGGATTTTGAAGGTGCATACCAAGTAATTTCACAATCATCTTCACTTCCAGCAGTATGCGGTCGTGTTTGCCCACAAGAAAGTCAATGTGAAAAATATTGTATCCGTGGTATTAAAGGCGAACCTGTTGCTATCGGTAGGTTGGAAAGGTTCGTTGCAGATTACCACAACGCAAACTGCAAAGAAAAACCTGTTAAACCAGCATCTAACGGAATTAAAGTTGCAGTTGTAGGTTCAGGCCCATCAGGCTTAACTTGTGCAGGCGACTTGGCAAAGAAAGGTTATGAAGTGACCGTTTTTGAAGCATTCCACTTAGCAGGTGGCGTTTTAGTTTATGGTATTCCAGAATTCAGATTACCAAAAACTATCGTTCAAAAGGAAATTGATACACTTAAAGATTTAGGTGTTAAGATTGAAACAAATATGGTTATCGGCAAAGTTATTTCTGTTGATGAACTTATTAAGGAATATGATTTTAAGGCTGTATTTATCGGTTCTGGTGCAGGTCTTCCTAAATTTATGAATATCCCTGGCGAAAACCTTAACGGCGTATATTCAGCAAATGAATTCTTAACAAGAATTAACCTTATGAAAGCTTATAAGGATAACAGTTCAACCCCTATCCAACACGGCAAGAAAGTAGTAGTTGTTGGTGGTGGTAACGTTGCTATGGACGCTGCAAGATGCGCTAAAAGATTAGGTGGTGACGTTCATATCGTTTATAGAAGAACGCTAAATGAATTACCAGCAAGAAAAGAAGAAGTTGAACACGCAATGGAAGAAGGTATCGTATTTGACCTATTAACAAACCCAGTTGGTATCAAGGGTAATGAAAACGGTTGGGTAGATGCAGTAACTTGCGTTAAAATGGAACTTTCTGAACCAGATGCATCTGGTAGGGCAAGACCTGTTGAAATTAAAGGTAGTGAATTTGACTTATCTGCTGACGTTGTTATTATGGCACTTGGCACATCACCAAACCCATTAATTAAATCAACAACCGAAGGTTTAGAAGTTAATAAGCACGGTGGTATT
>JAZRDW010000244.1:0-3021 GCA_045660505.1 Christensenellaceae bacterium
ATTGTTATCATTTCTTCTCCTATCCTAAAAACTTGTATTTTAAGATATTATAAACCTTGTTTATTTAAATTTGATTGAAAATATTAGTATGCCCTAGCAAAAATAACTTTATGTGTTGCTTTCTTTCCACAGATAGCGCACTTTTCTGGCACGCCTTCTTCATCACACATAACCCTAGCAGTTGCACTAGCGTATTCTTTAACCTTATCTTCACATTCACGGCAACCACACCAGCCTGCTTTAACAAAGTTTTTACCTTCAACGCCACTTAAAATTCCGTCTAGGCTATCGGGTTCAACAATTTTTGCATCACGGCGAGCTTTTGCCTTAACAAACAAATCTTTTTGAACTTGGTCTAAAAGTTCAACCATCTTATCATCTAAATTATCCATTGACATAGGTTGTTTATCTAGGGTATCACGACGGCATATCATAACTTGGTTATTTTCAATATCCCTTGGGCCAACTTCTAAGCGAAGTGGAACACCTTTCATTTCCCATTCGTTAAACTTCCAACCTGGACTCATATCACGGGTATCAACTTCTGCGCGAATACCCTTTTTAATAAGCATATCTTTAAGTTCGGTTGCCTTTTCAATTACACCGCCTTTATGCGCTGCAACAGGAACGATTATAACTTGGATAGGTGCTACCTTTGGTGGCAATACTAAACCCCTTTGGTCGCCGTGCGCCATAATAATTGCGCCTATCATACGGGTTGAAGTCCCCCAAGAAGTAGTATAACCAAACTTTTGCTTACTATCCTTATCTAAAAACTTAATATCAAATGCTTTTGCAAAGTTTTGACCTAAATAGTGTGAAGTGCCTGATTGCAAACTTTTACCATCAAGCATCATTGCTTCTAAACCGAAAGTAGCAACTGCGCCTGCAAACTTTTCTTTATCGGTTTTTCTACCACAGAAAACTGGTAAAGCCAAAGTATCTTCCATAAAGTCCCTATAAACGTTAAGCATTTTAATAGTTTCTTCCATTGCTTCTTCTTCGGTTGCGTGAACGGTGTGACCTTCTTGCCACAAAAATTCACTTGTGCGTAAAAATGGACGGGTTGTTTTTTCCCAACGCATAACGTTGCACCATTGATTCATAATTACAGGTAAATCCCTATAAGATTGTATCCATTTTGCATACATTGTGCCTATAACCGTTTCACTAGTTGGGCGAATTGCTAATGGTTCTTCTAACTTTGCCCCACCTGCGTGTGTTACAACTGCAACTTCTGGCGCAAAACCTTCAACGTGTTCAGCTTCCTTAGTAAAATAACTCATAGGAATAAGTAGTGGGAAATATGCGTTCTTTGAACCGGCTTCTTTAAAGCGCGCATCCATATCTTTTTGGATATTTTCCCAAATAGCATAACCATAAGGGCGGATAACCATTGTTCCCTTAACAGGACCGTAGTCAACAAGTTCGGTTTTTAACACAACGTCTGTATACCATTGCGCAAAATTCTCATTAATATCAGCAACTTCTTTAACAAATTGTTTTTCAGCCATCTTTATTCTCCGTAAATATTTTATTGCTCTTTTCTCAAAACATAATTTTCCATTATGCTATAATAGATTATAGCAATAAAATAAAAATTTATCAAGTTTTTTTATAAATATTTGTAGAAAAAGGCTTGAAAAACAAATGGACTTGCTATATAATATATATTGTATTGTTTTAACGGCTTAATTTAACGGATTTAGTATAAAAACAAACTAAAAAACCTACTTTGTCCTGTAAGCCGATTTATCTTTTAGGAGGATTAAAATGAAAGACGTAAAACAACTTACTATTGATGCCATCAGGGTTCTTTCTGCAGAAGCAATTCAAAAAGCAAATTCTGGTCACCCTGGTCTTCCACTAGGCGCTGCACCTATCGGTTATGCTGCCTTTACTAATATGACTTTCAATCCGAAAGACACCGCTTTTGATAATAGGGACAGGTTTGTTCTTTCTGCTGGTCACGGTTCTATGCTTGACTATGCTTTATATTATCTTTTCGGATTTGGCCTTACTAAGGAAGATATTATGAACTTCCGTCAATTAGGTTCTATCACAGCAGGTCACCCTGAATACAAGGTTTGCCCTGGCGTTGAAACAAGCACCGGCCCATTAGGTCAAGGTATTGCTAACGCTGTTGGTATGGCTATTGCTGAAAGTTATCTTGCTGAAAAGTTCAATAAAGATGGCTTCCCTATCGTTGACCACTATACATACGCACTTTGTGGTGACGGCTGTATGCAAGAAGGGATTGAAAACGAAGCAGCATCTCTTGCCGGCGCATTAAAACTTGGCAAACTTATCGTTTTATATGATGATAACGATATCACTATTGAAGGTGACACAGATATTACCTTTACTGAAAACCTTGGCACACGCCACGAAGCAATGGGTTGGCAAGTTATTAACGTTAAAGACGCTAATGATATCGGCGCATTAAACCGTGCTATTAAAAAGGCTAAGGCTGAAAAGGAAAAACCATCACTTATTATTATTAAATCACTTATCGGTTATGGTTCACACTTAGTTGGTAAGGCTGCTTGCCACGGTGCTCCTTTAGGTGAAGAAGGCGTTGCAATCTTAAAGAAAAACTTAGAATGGAACTATGAACCATTTGAAGTTCCTGAAGAAGTATTTAAGCACTGCAAAAAGTTTGCTAACAAAGGTCGTCGCGCTCAACGTGCTTGGAAATATATGTTCAAGGCTTATGCTGAACAATATCCAGAATTAGCAAAAGAATATATTTCTTGGAAAAAGAAAGAATTACCTGATTTAGCAAACATTGAAGAATTATGGCAATTTGAAAAGGATGATGCTTCACGTGGTTACGGCGCAACCGTTCTTAATAAACTTGCTAAATATATCCCTAACTTAATCGGTGGTAGTGCTGACTTAGCACCTGCTAATAAGAGTAATATGAAGTCAAGGGGCGATTTCTTACCTAACGATAAGTCAGGTTCAAATATGCACTTCGGTATCCGTGAACACGCTATGGCTGCTATCGTAAACGGTATG
>JAZRDW010000245.1:0-3519 GCA_045660505.1 Christensenellaceae bacterium
GGCAGTTTATCAGGTATTATTGCCGTTAATATGAAAAAAGAATAAATGTAAATAAAAAAATAATACTCGGCTAAAAACCGAGTATTTTTAATTGCTAAATAAAATTAATTTAAATAACTTTCAGCGTAAAGCATAACTGCACCAACCGAAAGCATTGCCGCCGTTTCCGTTCTTAAAATGCGTTTGCCAAGGGATAGTAGTTTTGCATTTAAGGCTTTAACCTTTTCAATTTCACCATCAGAAATACCACCTTCAGGGCCTATTAAAATGCCAACTTTCATACCACTTTTAATGTTTTTGATAGAAGAAATTGTTTCTTTCATACCTAGTTCGTTTTCATAAGGAACTAAGAATAAATCAAAGTCTTTTATTATAGAAAGCATTTGGTTAAAAGTAATAGGCGCGTTTACTTTAGGGATAATAGTTCGTTTACTTTGCTTTGCGGCACTTTCACTAATTGCTTGCCACCTTTGTGTTTTATCCTTTGCCTTTTTATCATCAAGTTTAACAATACTGCGTTCCATACTAACAGGGTAAATACCGCTAACCCCAAGTTCAACCGTTTTTTGAATAATAAGTTCTAACTTGTCACTTTTTGGTAGCCCTTGGAATAAATATATTTCAATAGGAAGCGAAGTATCTAAATAATTTTTTTCCACTAAACTAGCAGTTAAACTATCTTTAGCAAAACTTTCTATTTTATATAAATGACTTTGCCCGTTATGGCTAACCAAAAAAGTATCCCCTATATTAAAGCGCAAAACGTTTTTTATGTGGTTAAAGTTGTCGCCGTCAATAGTAATTAAATCTTGTAAAAATTCATCATTAATAAAAAAATTATACATAGTTTTTTCCTTTTTTTAATGGTTAAATAACCCACTCACCATCAATAAATAGTTTAATCTTTTCACCATTTTCTTTAATACCCGTAACGGATAAATCTGAAGTCCCTATCATAAAGTCAAAGTGTTCTGCAGAATCGTTCACGCCAAGGTCTTTTAGTTGTTTAGGGGTAAGGTGTTCGCCGTCAATAACGGTGGTAGGGTAGGCTTTACCTATTGCTAAATGGCAACTTGCGTTTTCATCAAATAAAGTGTTATAAAAAAGCGTTTTGCTTTGTGCTATAGGTGAATTTTTGCCTATTAACGCAACTTCGCCTAGCCTAGAAGTGCCATTATCCGTTTCAATTAATTGTTTTAAGGTTTCATAACCTTGCTCAGCAGAATAATCAATTATTTTGCCTTTCTTAAAGGTAATAGTAAAGTTATCAATAACTTGCCCGTTTTCGCAAAGTGGAAGTGCGGACTTAAGTATACCATCCACCCTTAATCTATGTGGTGCAGTAAAAACTTCTTCGGTAGGTAGGTTTGCAACAAAATTAACCCCGTCTTTAGCAAGTTCGTTAGCAGAAAGCCACTTATGATTATCGCAAAGCCCAACCATTAGGTTTGTGCCTAAAGAGTTTTCAAAATGCAAATACTTAAACCTTGCGTTGTTAAGGAACTTAGCCCTTTCTTCTAGTTTTTTAATATGTTCTTCCCAAGCAAGAATAGGGTTATCATAATCTAAACGCATTGTTTTTTCTATTAAATTAGATAAATCTTCTTCAGGGTTTAGTGAAGAAGGGAAAACTTGTTTAGCCCAGTCATAAGTAGGCACACTTACAACGCACCACCTAATTCCGTTAGACATAACAGAGTTCATATATTTTTTCAACGCTTTCGCCCTAGACTTGGCAACTGCACCTATTTTTTTAGGGTCAATATCCTTAAAAGCACTAGGATTATCGGCAGAAATTGCTATATAGCAAAAGTTGTTATCCACCAAATAATTTCTAGACGCAATCTTCCATTTAGGAATATCGCAAAGGGTAGAAGTTTCGGCATTAGTGTAGTTAAGTATATCAATCTGTTCACATTCCCACCTAACTTGAACTATTTTTGCGCCGTGTTTATAGGCAGATTTTGTTAAGGCAACGGCAATATCACTTTTTTCAACAGGGCAAACAATTTCTAGCCCTTGTTCTTTTTGTAAATTAACACCTATTTTAATAACTAAATCTGCAAATTTTTCTAAAGTTTTACCAACTAGCATATGCTTAAAATCCTTTATACCTTTTTAATTATTTTAAATTCACTTATCTAAAAAGTCAAGCGTAAAACAAACAAAAGGGAATATAAATAAATTATAGTAGCAAAAATAGTGCATTATTAGCAAAAAACACACTTTTTTTGCACTTTTTACAAGGTAATTTTTCTAGTTCGTTATTGACAGATAGTTATTTTTATAGTATAATAAATTAGATTTTTTGTAAGTTGATGGTTTTGTTATGGGGATTTTAGATAAAATCACTTCGCCAGAAGAGATTAAAAAACTTAATATTAATGAACTTAATGCTTTGGCTGAAGAACTCCGTGGCGAAATTATTGAAGTTATTTCTAAAAATGGTGGGCATTTAGCATCAAATTTGGGCATAATTGAAACCACAATCGCATTATATAACCACTTTGATTTTAAGAGTGATAAACTTATTTTTGACGTAGGGCATCAATGCTATGCGCATAAAATTTTATCCGATAGGCGTGAAAGGTTTTCTTCTATCCGTACAGACGGGGGGATTTCAGGTTTCCCTGATAGGGAAGAAAGTTTATATGATGCTTTTGGCGTTGGGCATGCAGGCACTTCTATATCAGCAGGCTTGGGCTGTTGCTACGCCCGTGATATTAAAGGGGAAGATGATTACGTTATAGTTGTTGTTGGTGATGGTTCGCTTGTTAACGGCTTAAATTTAGAAGCAATGACTTCTTCTGACACAAAACCTAAAAAGTTTATCGTTATACTTAACGATAACGGAATGTCAATATCAAAAAACAAAAACGGATTTTATAATTACATATCTAAAAAAACAGCAAAGCGTGGCTATGTAAAAAGTAAGCGTGGGTTCTTAAAGGTGTTTGGCAAAAAATCTTTTATTACTTCAGTTGTCGGTGGGGTTAAAGATTTTCTTGAAAGCATATTAAAAAAGAAAAATTACTTTGAAAGCTATGGCTTTAAATACGTTGGTGTTGTTGATGGCAACAACCTTAAAGAATTAAATAATATTTTTGATGACGTTAAATATTTGGCTTCAGAAAGGGCGGTATTTTTACATATTAAAACCACTAAAGGCAAGGGGCATACGGATGCAGAAGAACACGCAGACTTATACCACGGCGTTGGCGAAAATCTTGTAAACGAAAGTGGTGATTTATCGTTAGCGCTTGGCAATAAAATTTGTTCACTTATTGAAGAAAATAAAAATATAGTTGCAATAACTGCCGGCATGAAAGACGGCACGGGCTTAAAAATTGTTGAAGAAAAATTCCCTGATAATTTTTGTGACGTGGGTATTGCAGAAGAATTTGCAGTCACTTTATCAGCAGGTATGGCTGTTGGTGGGGTTAAGCCTATAGTATGTATGTATTCAACCTTTTTGCAAAGGGCATACGACCAAGTTTTGCACGACGTATGCTTGCAAAA
>JAZRDW010000246.1:0-1761 GCA_045660505.1 Christensenellaceae bacterium
AAAAATCACAAGTAAAACACTAATAAAAACGGCAATTTGTAATTTTTGAAAAAATAATTATAAACTCAAAAATCAAAAAAAAATTTAAAATATATAAATTAAATAATGTAAATAGTTGACAATTAAATTAGTATTTGTTAAAATAGCAAAAAAATAAAAGGGAAAAAATATAAAAATGACAAATAATCAATTCCAAGAAATAAGCGTAGCAGAATTATCAGAATTATTTAACAAAAACCCAAAATTCTCAGAAGAAACCTATCAAAAAAATCAAGTTAAGCGTGGTCTTCGTGATGAAAACGGCGCAGGTGTTATAACAGGTTTAACCGATATTTCAGACGTTATTGCTAAAAAGAATATTAATGGCGTTCTTACCCCTTGTGATGGTGAACTTTACTATCGTGGGATTGACGTTCGCCAAATGATTGATAATTATAATGATAAATTGCACTCAGGGTTTGAAGAAGCAACCTATCTTCTTTTGTTTAATAAATTACCTAATAAAGAAGAATTAGTTGAATTCAAAAAACTTTTATCTAGTTTTAGGAAGTTGCCTAGGAACTTCGTTCGTGACGTTATTATGAAGTCACCTAACAAGGATATTATGAACACCATTGCAAGGTGTATTCTTATGTTATATAGTTATGACCGTCGTGCATTAGATAATTCTATTACTAACGTTTTAAGGCAATGCTTAATGCTTACTGCAACCATGCCTATGTTTGCCGTTTACGCATATAACGCACACATGCACTATAATGAAAATAAGAGTTTCTTTATTCACCGCCCAAAGCCAGAACTTTCTACTGCAGAAAACGTTTTGCATATGCTCCGTGAAGATGGTAAGTTCACCGCTTTAGAAGCAAAAGTATTAGACATTGCATTTATTTTACACGCTGAACACGGTGGTGGTAATAACTCAACCTTTACAACACACGTGGTAACAAGTGCTGGTTCAGATACATATTCAACAATAACTGCAGCGTTGTGTTCGCTTAAAGGTTCAAGACACGGTGGCGCAAACATTAAGGTTATGGAAATGTTTGCTGACTTAAAGAAAAACGTTGAAGACTGGTCTGATAAAGAAAAGATTAGGGAATATTTATCTAAGTTGTTAAATAAAGAAGCATACGATAAAGCAGGGCTTATCTATGGTGTAGGGCACGCAGTATATTCTATTTCAGACCCAAGGGCGCAAGTGTTTAAAAATTACGTTGAAAAACTTGCCGTTGCAAAAGGCAGAAAGAAAGAACTTCAACTTTATAAAGACGTTGAAGAAATTGCTATTGAACTTATTTCACAAAAACGCAAAGTTATTAAGGGCGTTGCCGCTAACATTGACTTCTATAGTGGTTTCGTTTATAACATGCTTGGTCTTCCACAAGAATTATTTACACCTATGTTTGCCGTTTCAAGAATTTCTGGTTGGAGCGCACACAGGTTAGAAGAATTATTAAATAATGGTAAAATTATCCGTCCTGCATACGTATCAACTAACGGCAGAAACCCTTATACTAAGATAGAAGATAGAAAGTAATTCAATAAAGAAAAACAAAAAAACTTCCCAAAAAACTGGGAAGTTTTTTCTTTTTAATAAAGGTTAAATTTTTTTTATAAACAATCGCACCTATGCGTTCCAACGTAGCCCGTATCATTGCACTTTTTGCAAGCGTAGTTAGGGGACAAGTCTTCAATAGTCAAATCAATAGTTGCTAAAAGTTTAGATAATTTATCGGTAATATCTTTTTGCTAAGTCGGATC
>JAZRDW010000247.1:0-5943 GCA_045660505.1 Christensenellaceae bacterium
TGAAATTCGTGAAAATGAAAATATAATCAACCATTTTAATAAAAATATAACAGCATATCTAACTAAACTTATGGGTAAAGAACTTTCTGATGAAGACGATAAGAAAATAGGTTCTTATTACCACGTTGTTTCTGACGTTGAAAGGGTGGGCGACTATGCTGAAAATATTTTAGAATACGCCCTAAAACTTCGCGAACAAGAGTTAAGTATTAGTGATGAAGCAAAACAAGAATTAAAAGATATGTTAGATAGAATTAACGCTTTAAGCGAACACTCTATTCAGGCTTTTGACGATAGAAATTTAGACTTACTTGACGTTGTTGATAAAGATGAAGAACAAATTGATATTTTAAGCGCACAATTAGAAAACTATCATATTGATAGGGTTAAAAAAGGCGTGTGCAACGCACAAGTTGGTTCAATCTATTTGCAAACCGTATCTAATTTAGAGCGTGTTGGTGACCATATTACGAATATTTCGTTCAGTATTAAAAATTATAGGCACACACATACTAAAAATAAAGCAAACTAAATAAATTTAAACCACTATTAAATGTTTGACAAATAGTGGTTTTATTTATATAATACATAGGAAAAATTAAAAATAAGATTTTGCGTCAAATATTAGCAAATTCTATAAGGAGATATATCTATGAATAAAATGTCTATTAAAGATGTTAACGTTGCTGGCAAGAAATGTCTTGTTAGGGTGGACTTTAACGTTCCTATGAAAGACGGCGTTATTACTGATGAAACCCGTATTAACGGCGCACTTCCAACAATTAAGTATTTAATTGAAAATGGTGCAAAAGTTATTCTTTGCTCACACTTAGGTAAGCCACACAACATTTTTACACCTAACTTTTCTTTAACTAAAAAGGAAAAGAAGGCTGTTGAAGCATTACCAGTAGAAGAACAAGCAGCTGCTAAAGCTGAATACTTAAAGAAAGCAGAAAAAGATAAACAAAAATTCACTCTAAAGCCTGTTGCTGAAAAGTTAGCAGAAAAACTTGGTCAAAAGGTAGTATTTGCTGAAGACTTAGTTGGTGAAAGCGCTAAAGCAGCAGTTGCTAATATTAAAGACGGCGAAGTTGTTTTATTAGAAAACACCCGTTTTGAACAAGGCGAAGAAAAGAGAGATGAAGAACTTTGCAGAAAACTTGCTGAATTTTGTGATATTTATGTAAACGACGCTTTTGGTACTGCACACCGTTCACATGCAACAACGGCTGCTATCGCTGAATACGGCTTTGCAAAAACTGCAGTTTGCGGTTTCTTAATTGAAAAAGAATTATCAGTTATGGCTGATGCTTTGGAAAACCCTGTTAGACCTTTCGTTGCTATTTTAGGTGGCGCAAAAGTTGCTGATAAATTAAAAGTTATTTCTAACCTTTTAGAAAAGTGTGATACTTTGATTATCGGTGGTGGTATGGCTTATACCTTCTTAAAGGCTAAGGGTTATGAAGTTGGTACTTCACTTGTTGACGACGAACAAATCGGCTACTGCAAGGATATGATGGAAAAGGCTGAAAAACTTGGTAAAAAACTTCTTTTACCTGTTGACGCACAAGTGACTAAGTCATTCCCAAATCCTATTGACGCAGTTGTTGACGTAAAAGAATATAACATTGATAGCATTCCTTGTGATGAACAAGGCTTGGATATCGGTTCTAAGACTGCTGAAATTTTCGCTAACGAAGTTAAAAATGCTAAAACAGTTATTTGGAACGGACCTATGGGCGTATTTGAAAACCCTATTTTCGCTAAAGGTACTATTGCAGTAGCAAAGGCACTTGCTGAAACAGAAGCAACAACTATTATCGGTGGTGGCGATTCTGCAGCGGCAGTTACACAATTAGGCTTTGCTGATAAGATGAGCCATATTTCAACAGGTGGTGGCGCATCACTTGAACTATTTGAAGGCAAAAAATTACCTGGTATTGAATGCTTAAACAACAAATAATTCGCACAAAAATAATAATATAATATAAGGAAATACTACTATGAGAAAACCTATTATTGCTGGAAACTGGAAAATGAACAAAACTGCTAAAGAAGCAGTTGAACTTATTAACAACTTAAAGCCATTAGTTGCAAAATCTAAGCCAGAAGTTGTAATTTGCGTACCTTACACAGATTTATGGGTAGCAAAAGATGCTATTAAAGGCTCTAAAATTAAACTTGGCGCTGAAAACGTTGCTTGGGCAGATAGTGGTGCTTTCACCGGTGAAATTTCTGCAGATATGCTTAAAGAAATCGGTGTTGAATACGTAATTATCGGTCATAGCGAACGCCGTCAATACTTCGGTGAAACTGATGAAAGCGTTAATATGAGATTAAAACAAGCATTAAAGAAGGACTTAAAACCTATCGTTTGTGTTGGTGAAACTTTAACTGAAAGGGAAAAGAACAAAACCAAAAAAGTATTAAAGAAACAAATTTTAGATGGCTTTAAGGACGTTACTGATTTTTCTAATATCGTAATCGCTTATGAACCTGTTTGGGCTATCGGCACAGGCAAAACTGCTACTGCTGAAGACGCTAACAAAACTATCGGTTATATTAGAAGTTTAGTTAAAAAGACTTGGGGCAAAGAAGTTGCTAAAGCACTTCGTATTCAATACGGTGGTTCAATGAAGCCAACCAACGCTAAAGAACTTATGGCTATGAGAAATATTGATGGTGGTTTAATCGGTGGCGCTGCATTAAAGGCTGAAGACTTTGCTGGTATCGTTAACTACAAAAACAACTAATTAAAAAATAAAACTAAAAGGCACAAAAATTCTTGTGCCTTTTATAAAGGAAAATAAAAATGGAACAAAAACCTAATGTAATTATTATAATGGATGGATATGGCTTAAGTGATGCTTGTTCAGGCAACGCTATTAATTGCGCTAAAAGTGAAAACGTTTGTAAACTTATGAACGAATATCCATCAACCGTAATCGCTGCAAGTGGTATGGACGTTGGTCTTCCTGAAGGTCAAATGGGCAATAGTGAAGTTGGCCACTTAAATATGGGCGCTGGTAGAATAGTTTACCAAGAATTAACTAGAATTACCAAGTCAATAAATGATGGTGACTTCTTTAATAATGAAGAATTGTTATACGCAATAAACAATGCTAAAACTAACGGCAAAAAGTTGCACGTATACGGTCTTTTGTCAGACGGCGGTGTTCACAGCCACATAACCCACTTATATGCGTTAATTAAAATGGCAAAAGAACAAGGCTTAGATGATATTTTTGTTCATTGCTTTTTAGACGGTAGGGACGTTTCACCTACAAGTGGTGCTGATTTTATTAGTGCATTAAACGATAAAATGGCAGAACTTTCTTTCGGCACTATCGCATCAGTTGGCGGTAGATATTACGTTATGGATAGGGATAATCGTTGGGATAGAGTTCAAAGGGCTTATGATATGATGACTATCGGCGAAGGGGAAATAACTTCTGACCCATTGCAATACGTTCGTTCTTCTTATGAAAATGGTGTTACTGATGAATTTATTATCCCTGCGCACGTTGAAAAGAACGGTAAATTAGTTGGTTTAATTGAAGAAGGTGACAGCATTATTTTCTTTAACTTCCGCCCTGATAGAGCAAGGCAAATTACCCGTGCTATGAGTGAAAAGGACTTTGATAGTTTTGAAAGAAAATCTGGCTTTATTAACCCAACTTACGTTTGCTTTACTAGATATGACGCGTCATTTACCAACGTTAGAATTGCATTTAAGCCACAAGTTTTAACCAACACTTTAGGCGAATACATTGCATCTTTAGGCTTAAAACAATTAAGAATTGCTGAAACGGAAAAGTATGCGCACGTAACTTTCTTCTTTAACGGTGGGGTTGAAAAACCAAACGATAATGAAGTCAGAGAACTTATCGCTTCCCCTAAAGTTGCTACTTACGACTTGCAACCTGAAATGAGTGCAGAACTCGTTACTGAAAAGGTTTTAGAAAAACTTGATGAAAATATTTACGACGTGGTTATTCTTAACTTTGCTAACTGTGATATGGTTGGGCATACAGGGGTGTTTGATGCTGCCGTAAAGGCCGTTCAAACTGTTGATAAGTGCGTTAAAAAGGTTGTTGATAAAATTATTGCTTTAGGGGGCGCAGCAATCATTACTGCCGACCACGGCAATGCAGATAAAATGCTTGATGAAGATGGTTCACCTTTCACTGCACACACAACAAATAAAGTTCCATTTATAGTTGTTGGTGATAATTTTAAGGATATTAAACTTCGTGATGGTGGTATTTTGGCTGACGTTGCACCAACTCTTCTTGATATGATGGGTGTTGCAGTACCAGAAGAAATGAGTGGAAAATCTTTAATTATTAAATAAAACTAAACAAAAATAATTAAAAATAGTTGTAAAAAAAGTTTATCTATGCTATAATGCATAAAGTAAACGGTATAATTACAGCGTTTAAGGAGATTATAAAAATGAAAACTGATATGTTAAATATGCTTATGGCAAGTGGCGGATTTTGGAATATTTGGCCAGTTGTAAAAATTATTGCTTTAATTATTATGGCGCTTTGTGCTATATTTATTATATTAGTTGTTTTGTTTCAACCAGGCAACTCACAAGGTGTTGGCGCTCTTGGTGGACAAACCGAAACTTTTTTATCAAAAAATAAAAGCAAAACTTTTGAACACAAAATGAAAATGTTAACTATTATTGCTAGCGTAATTTTCGTTGTGTTAAGTGTTGTTTTTGCTATCGTTGCGTTCTTCGCAGCACAATAATATAGGTAAAAAGATTTATCGGCGGTTCTATCCTAGGGTAGAACCGTTTTTATTTTTAGGCTTTATCACTACGTATAGTTAATTTTTGGCGGAAAAATACTGCAAAATTCTTCGTGTTTTGCTCGGTCACAGACCACAAAGGGTATGCTCCCTTACAAAACACTTGCCTTTTTTGTATTTGTTCTCACCAAGCACAAAATAAATTTTGTATAAATTAACTCTACTCCGTTCTTAAAGCCTTAAGACTACAAAGGTTTTAACTATACAAATAGATTTTTGATGGAAAAATACTAACGAATTACTTTGCAAACCTAGTATAAAAGGAGTTTTTATGAGAGAAGATACAAGTGGCGTTTTAGTGACTAATAAAAAAGATATGATTGAAATAGGATACGTTGATTACAGTGTGTCAGAGTTCGGTGGTAGCGATTATGAATGCACCTATTATTTAATGGGTGAAAATGCTGTTAAATTCAAACAAGAAATTAGTAAACTTTATAAGGGTAGTTTACAAAAAAAGGTAGAACAAGCATTTGGCGAAGATTTTAGTGAGAGTAAATTTTGCAAATTTTGCAAAAAACACAATATTGAGTATACAAAGTCAACTTGGACAAGTGGTGGTTTTTAATATTTAGTTTATGAAGAAAAGAGAAATTATTGAAGGTAAACTTCAGGGGAACGAGCGTGGCTACGCTTTTTTAATGCCTTTAGAAGAAAATAGTGAAGATTTTTTTATCCCACATAGCGACTTAAAAGGCGCAATGCACGGCGATATTGTTTTAGCCCAAACCACTTTTGGCGAAGGGCAAAGGACAACTGCTAGGGTATTAAAAATTTTAGAGCGTGGTATAAAAGAACTTGTTGGCACGTATTTTACTTGCAAAAGTGGTGGCTTTGTTATCCCTGATGATAAAAAGTATTTTAACGATATATTTATTCCGTTTGGTAAAGGCTTAAGGGCAAAGTCAGGCGATAAAGTCGTTTGCAAAATTTTAACATACCCAAAAGGCAAAAACCCCGAAGGGATTATTAGCAAAATTTTAGGAAGGCAGTTTGATAAAAACACAGAGTTAAAATCAATATTATACACTTATAATTTAGAAGAAAAGTTCCCTAAAGAAGTATTAAATGAAAGTGATAAAATTTTAGAGCCAACAAAACTTGACTTTAAAAATCGCAAAG
>JAZRDW010000248.1:0-2389 GCA_045660505.1 Christensenellaceae bacterium
GGCGCAGCAGGTATGCTTACTTCTTCTGGTCAAGCAGCAAACTTCTATGCAATCTTTAATATTGCTAATTGTGGTGACCACGTTATTTCAAGTTCAGCAATCTATGGTGGAACTTTTAACCTTTTTGCTGTTACTATGAAGAAAATGGGCATTGATTTCACTTTTGTTTCACCTGATATTACTGAAGAAGAACTTCGTAAAGAATTTAGACCAAACACTAAGGCTGTTTTTGGTGAAACTATTGCTAACCCAGCCCTTTCAGTATTAGATATTGAAATGTTTGCTAGGGTTGCACACGAACACGGCGTTCCATTTATTATTGACAATACTTTTGCAACGCCTATTAATTGTAGACCTATTGAATGGGGTGCAGATATTGTTACGCACTCAACTACTAAATATATTGACGGCCACGGCACAAGCGTTGGTGGTGCTATTATTGACGCTGGTAAGTTTGACTGGTTAAAGCATAAAGATAAATTCCCAGGTTTAACAACACCAGATGATAGTTATCACGGCATTGTTTATGCTGAAAAGTTTGGCAAAGAAGGTGCTTTCATTACCAAAGCAACAGCGCAATTGATGAGGGATTTTGGTTCTATTCAATCACCACAACACGCATTTTATATTAACCTTGGCTTAGAAAGTTTACACGTAAGAATGAAACGCCATTGCGAAAACGGGCAAAAGGTTGCAGAATTTTTACAAAGTAGCGATAAGATTGAATGGGTTAGATATTGTGGTTTACCAGGGGATAAATATTATGAACTTGGTCAAAAATATTTACCAAACGGCAGTTGCGGGGTAGTAAGTTTCTCAGTTAAGGGTGGCAGAAAACAAGCCGAAACCTTTATGAAGAACTTAAAGGTTGCCGCTATTGAAACACACGTTGCCGACGCTAGAACTTGTTGCTTGCACCCAGCAAACGCAACACACCGCCAAATGAGTGATGAACAGCTAGAAGCAGCAGGTATTCCACCAACACTTATTAGATACTCTTGTGGTATTGAAAATGCTGAAGATTTAATTGAAGATATTGCTCAGGCTTTAGAAAAAATTTAAGGATAAAAAGGAAAGGGTTTTTATATGCCTATAATAGTTCCAAAAGATATCCCTGCGACAAAGGTATTGCAGGATGAAAATATTTTCGTTATGAACGAAGTGCGTGCTAATCAACAAGATATTCGCCCACTAGAAATTGCAATAGTTAACCTAATGCCAACTAAAATCGTAACGGAAACACAATTAATGCGTTTATTATCTAATTCGCCATTGCAAGTGAATATTACCCTAATTAGCACGGAAAGTTACGTGGGTAAGAACACTTCTTTAGAGCATTTAGAAAGATTTTACCGTACTTTTTCCGAAGTTAAAAATCGTAAATTTGACGGTATGATTATTACGGGCGCACCTGTGGAAGAAATTGACTTTAAACAAGTTAAATACTGGGATGAATTAAAAGCAATTTTTGAGTTTGCAAAAACCAACGTTACAAGCACTTTGTTTATTTGTTGGGGTGCGCAAGCGGCACTTTATTATTATTACGGTATTGAAAAACACCTTTTAGATAAAAAACTTTTTGGTATTTACAAGCATAAAAAGTTGGTTAAATACGATAGGCTATTAAAAGGGACTGACGATAGGTTTTTTATGCCACACTCTCGCCACACAACCGTTTATGAAGAAGATATTAAATCTTGTAAGGATTTAGTTTTATTAGCATCTTCAAAACAAGCAGGGGCAACGATAATTCGTTCAAAAGATAACAAATTTATATTCATTACTGGGCACGCAGAATACGATAGGGATACCTTGGAAAAAGAATATTTAAGAGATTTAGATAGGGGCTTAAACATTGACCCACCTGAAAACTATTACGTAAATGGTAAAAAAGGTGAAATTGCAATGTGTTGGTCTTCAACGGCTAACTTAATTTATATGAACTGGTTAAACCACTACGTATATCAATTAACCCCTTACGAAATTAACGATATTTAGTTTATTTGCCTTAATTTTAAGGCAAAAAATGGGGATGTTCTAGATTCGATTGCACGGATGGGTGAAAAATATAAGCATACCGAAGGCTCGTCTTCGCTAAAACGGAAATTAAATTTAAATGCTAACAATCAAGAATTAGCATACGCTGCTTAATTTAAGCGTACGCCCTGCTATTTTTTATCCGTTGGAAATAGTTTGGGTGTCAGTTAAAACGGAAACTAAAATTTAAGTTTGATTTCGCTTAACTTTTAGGTTTTTAGAAATCAAAGGGTAATTCATGGTCGCCAACAGCCAAAATTACCACTAAAATTAACTGTTGGATAAGTATGTAGAAGGTTTTTTGACAGCGTGTAAGACCAGGGTGCAAGTCCCTGCATCTCCACCAAAAAAG
>JAZRDW010000249.1:0-2386 GCA_045660505.1 Christensenellaceae bacterium
CTAATTTTTTTCTTAAAATTTAATATTAATTGCAAGGAGTAAATAAATTGCAAAAAATTTATAATACTGCTATAGTTGGCGGTGGCGCATCAGGTTTGATGACTGCCGTTGAACTACTTAGCGGAGATAATGCTTTACTTGGCAAAGACGTTGTTATTTTAGAACGCAACGACAGGGTTGGCAAAAAACTTATTGCCACAGGTAACGGACAAGGCAATTTAACTAACGATAATTTTTCTTCTAAATATTATCGTGGGGAAACTGAATTTCTTTCTTCCTTTATTGAAAATGCCGCAAGCCTTGACTTAAAAGGCTATTTTAATAGTATAGGCATACCTTTATGCGCTGTAAGTGATGGTAGGGTTTATCCACTATCAAAGCAAGCATCTGCCGTTTTAGATATTTTAAGGGCCTTTTTAGCGCATAAAAATTGCCAAATTGAAACTAACACTTTTATAACAAGCATAAAAAAGGAAAAGGATTATTTTGTGCTTAAAAGTGAAAGTGGCGTTTTTAAAAGTAAAAACGTTGTTCTTGCCGTGGGTGGCTCTGCTGGTAAACAATTTGGAACTGACGGAAGTTCATATTCACTAGCAACTAACTTTGGGCATAAAAAGGGTGAAATTTACCCATCACTAGTTCAACTTAAAACCCAAAAAGAACAAATTCGTGGGCTTAAAGGGTTAAAGGAAACGGCACTTGTTTCGCTATATAAAAACGAAAAGCAAGTTGCTTGCTTTATGGGGGATTTACTCTTTACCGACTTTGGCGTTTCAGGGAATAGCATTTTCCAAATTTCGGCTTATTTAGATGGAAAGGGAAGTGAAGAATTAAATATTGAGTTTTTGCCACAATTATCGCTAAGTCAGTTAACTGAAATTTTACAAAGTAGGTTAAATAGTGGCTTTATTCAAAAAGAAGATATACTTTGTGGAATAATTAATAAAAAAATTGGGCAAGCAATATTAAAACAGGTTAAAAATTTTACTGCTAAAAATATTGCTTTGGCAGTTAAAAACTTTAGGTTAAAGGTTTTAGGGAACTTAGGTTTTGATTACGCACAAGTGACTAAGGGTGGAATTTTAACCAAAGATATTTGTAAAAAAACCTATCAGTCTAAGTTGCAAAAAGGGTTATACTTGGTTGGCGAATATTTAGATATTGATGGCGATTGCGGTGGGTATAACCTAACTTTCGCTTTCGTTTCAGGCATAATAGCCGGTCGCTCAATAAAAAACGCATAAAATTAATAAATACTTAATAAGGAATATTAAGGAGAAGAAAATATGAAATTTAAAAAATTTACCCCTGAAATGTTAAAAGATGCACATATTACCGTGCTTAGGGAATTAGGTAGGCAACTAGGCGTTAAAGCCCCTGCCGCTAAATATAAGGACCAACTTATAAATGAAATTATCGCTATTCAAACGGGCAATTTAACCCCAACAGAACCAAATAAAAAGGGTGCGCCAACTAAAATCAAGGTGGATTTAACTGAATTTATTGAAAGTGAAAATGATTTTGAAGATAAGCCTTATATTGTTGAGCCTTATGAAAACCCTATCTTTAATGATAGTGCTTGTGGTGAAAGCGTTATGGAAGGTGTTTTAGAACAACACGTTTCAGGCTACGGCTTTCTTCGTTCAAACAACTATGAAAGTTCTAAAAGGGACGCATACGTTTCACAAGCAAACATTAAAAAGTATAATCTTCGCCGTGGGGACAAGGTTACTGCAAGGGTAAAAATTATTAAGGAAGAAAGTTCCCCAGCCGTGCAAGAAATTCTTTCTATTAACGATTTAGACCCTAATTTGTTCTTGAAAAGAACAAACTTTGATGACCTTATTCCATATTACCCAACAAGGCGAATAAAGTTAGAAAGTTTAGATAATGAAAATTCACTTGCTATCCGTTGTATAGATATGTTTGCGCCTTTAGGTTTAGGGCAAAGGGGTTTAATTGTAGCCCCACCTAAAACGGGAAAAACTTCACTATTAAAAATGATTGCTTCATCTATTGAAAGCAATTATAAAGATATTAAGTTGATAGTTCTTTTAATTGATGAACGCCCTGAAGAAGTGACTGATATTAAAAGGTGTATAAATGGTGAAGTTGTATTTTCTACCTTTGATGAAAGCCCAGAACACCATATCCGTGCGGCAGAATTAGTTGTTAACCGTGCTAAAAGGCTTGTTGAAGTTGGTCAAGACGTTGTTATTTTGATGGATTCTATCACAAGGCTTGCAAGGGCGTATAATAGTGTGGTGGAATCTTCTGGCAAAACTTTATCAGGTGGTATTGACCCTAACGCATTGCAAGGTCCAAAAAGGTTTTTTGGTTCGGCAAGAAATATTGAAAACGGTGGCAGTTTAACCATTTTATCAAC
>JAZRDW010000250.1:0-1384 GCA_045660505.1 Christensenellaceae bacterium
TAAACCACCTTCAATGGTGCTTAAAGAAACTTTGCCTAAAAGTTTTTCTAAGTCAACCCCGTTAGAAAAATCGCCTATAGTTAAACCACTAAATATTTGAACTATTAAGTTGTTTTCGCCCGTAATACCTGCAAAACTTAACAACTCATCAATTTCAATCCTAACGATACTTTCGTTCATTAGTGTCACTAAATCTAAAACAGGTACGCAAGATAGGTTTGCATAGTAAAGTTGTTCTGGGTTAGGGTCTTGGCACTCAAGTTTTAGCTTATACACGCCGTCGCCGTCAGCATCTTCAAATGCAAGTTCATATTCCCCGTTGTCAGTAAGGTAATAATATAATTTTGGGCTAAAAGTTTCAACGGCAGTTTCTATTTCAACACTCATATCAACTTCTTGCCAAGTAAATAAACTTAATGAACTAAAGTCGCCAAGCAGTTCACTAACCCCTAAATTTTCAAGGGTTAAGCCACTAGCAAAATCTTCAATCTTAAAATCCCCACTAAAATCGCCTATTTTTTTATCCCCTAAAATGGTGTATAAAATGTTATTTTCACCTTCTGCTGGGGGATTAATACCTGCTAAAGATAAAATATCCTTTAAAGCAATTCTAGGTAAAGTTTCATCAATAATATCTAAAACAACGGTAAATGGCACTTCAGAGATATTTGCATAACAAAGGTTGCCCCACGCCCCGTTTTTAAGAACGTATTTGCCGTTTTGAACTAAAAAAGCACCGTCTTCAGCCTGAACGAAAGCCACTTCATATTGAATAGAACTTTCATTTTGACTTGGCGCAGTTGATTGTGAACTTTCCCCACCACTTACGCCAGCAGGTATCCAGTAAAGGTTAGGATTACAATTTTCAACAGATAAATCAAAGTTAGATAAATTTTCAGCCGTTTGGTTAGGAACTTTTTCCCAACTAGAAAAGGCCTTAATCTTATCAATATCCCCTAAAGTTTCTAAACCGATAGTGTTATCAAGCGAAGCGTTAACCACTATGCAACTTGAAATAACGCTAGCAATTTCAGTAAAGTGTAGGCCTTTTAATTTTTCGGTATCAAAAGTCACCCAGTCGCCTAATTTCTTGCCATCACCTATATCGGTGTTTTCAATTTGGGTTATAAGGTCGTCAATGAACACAAGTTCATCAAAAGTGTAATCGTTAAAAGATAAAATGGCATCAAGAATGCTCTTGTTAGAAATGTTTTCACTAACATATTGACTTTCTTGACCACCTAAATAAACTTTCATAGGGATAACTTTAATTCCAACAAACATTGTTAAAACTAAAATTATTGGCATACAAACTACGCCAAGCAACCAAAATAAGAAGTTCTTAAACTTTCTAAACTTTAAAGTTTTAAGCCCTTTTTTAACC
>JAZRDW010000251.1:0-5046 GCA_045660505.1 Christensenellaceae bacterium
GAAGTTATGGGCAGAAATTGTGGGGACATTGCTTTGTATGCAGGTGTTGCCGGTGGTGCAGAATACGTTTTAGTTCCAGAAGTTGAATATAATTTAGATAAAATTGCATCTTCAATAAAAAAGAGTTATTTGCGTGGTAAAACTTCTAACCTAATTATTTTGGCAGAAGGCGCAGGGGACTCAGTTGAGATTGCTGATTATATTGCTAAAAAGAGTGGCGTGGGCGTAAAGGTAACAAACTTTGGGCATATTCAAAGGGGTGGCTCACCAAACATGTTTGACCGTGTTTTAGCGGCAAGGTTTGGGCATAAGGCTGTTGAATTACTCCGTGATAATCACGATAGTTGCGCAATAGGTATAAAAGAAAATAAAATTATAACCGTTTCTTTTGAAGAAGTTAGAACGGCAAAAAAACATTTTGATAAAGATTTATACGATATTGCACATATTTTAAGTTTATAATCAAAAAAGAAAAAAGAGTCTTATATAAAAGGAGAAACGCAAATGAAAGGATTAAAAGGCGCGTTAATGTTTGCGCAATCAGGTGGACCAACTTCAGTTATCAATGCAAGTGCAGCAGGCGTATTTATTGAAGGCTTAGCAAACGATATGATTACCGAAGTTTACGGCGCAGCACACGGTATTAGGGGTATTCTTAACGAAGAATTCTATGATATCTCTAAAGAAGATATGAAAGAATTAGAACTTTTGAAAAACACTCCATCATCAGCATTAGGCTCAGTAAGATACAAACTTAAAGATGCTTCTGTTGACGATACTGATTATAAAAGACTTTTAGAAGTATTCAAAAAATACAACGTTCGTTATTTCTTCTATAACGGTGGTAACGACAGTATGGATACTTGCAACAAGATTAGTAAGTATATGGCTAAATCAGGCTACGAAATGAACGTTATCGGCGTTCCAAAGACCATTGATAACGACCTTTTCGGTACAGACCATTGCCCAGGTTTTGCTTCTGCTGCTAAATATATTGCAACTTCTATTATGGAAATTAACCTTGATGCTAAGGTTTACGATACACCTATGGTATGCGTAATTGAAGTTATGGGTAGAAACGCAGGTTGGTTAACTGCTGCTGCTCAACTTGCTAACGCTAAAGGCTTAGGCGCAGACCTTATCTACTTACCAGAAGTTACTTTTGATTTAGATAAATTCGTTAGCGACGTAAAGAGCGTTATGGCTAAAAACAACAACAAATGTATCGCAGTTGTTTCAGAAGGTATTAAGAATAAAGACGGCGTTTTAGTTTGCGAAGCATTAGGTCAAACGGGCGCAAGGGATAGTTTTGGTCACGCACAATTAGGTGGCGTTGCTGCAACACTTTCTAACATTATTAAGGCTGAAACAGGTTCAAAAGTTAGGGCAGTTGAACTTTCATTAATGCAAAGGTGCGCTGCACACTGCGCAAGCAAGACTGACGTTGAAGAAACTTTTGAAGCAGGTAAGCGTGCTGTTAGGGCTGCTGTTGAAGGCGAAACTGATAAAATGGTTTGCTACGCTAGGGCAGAAGGCGCTGAATATAAGTGCGAATATAAATTATTGCCATTAGAACTTGCTGCTAATACTGAAAAGACAGTTCCACTAGAATGGATTATCAACAACGGCACAGGTATTTCTGATGAATTCGTTAAGTATGCACTTCCACTAATCCAAGGCGAAGTTGATATGCTTAAAGAAGACGGCTTACCAAGGTTTGCAAAACTTAAAAAAGTTTTAGTTAAAAAATAATTCTTTTAAATAGTTAAAAAAGCGTGTTTGCAAAAATGCAAGCACGCTTTTATTTTTGTTATTTACTTTTTTTAGTTGCGTCAACAGAAAATATAATTAAATTAACTAAATTTTCAACCTGTTCATCTGTTAGGTTGTGTTTAGAAGTTGTGTTTAAAATTTCAATTAATTCCTTTTCTAATCCGTTATCCAAGTGCTGGTTTTGGGCGATAATGTTATCCATAGTCCTAGCCGTGGCGGTTAAACTTTTTTCATCAATGAAACCTTTAAGCAAACTTTCAATAAGTAGGGCTGTTGCGCTAAGCCCTATTGTTTTACCTTGGCTAATTCTGTCAATAGCAGTTTTAATAATGGTTGATAAACTACCGCTTAATATACCGGCATAAAAAGCGTCGCTACTAAAAACAAATGCTTTTTTAGTAATCATATCAAACGCAAAATATAAAGAAACTGACAAAATAAAAGGCAAATAGTTTTTTATAACAAGCGAAAGTTTATCCTTAAAAATAGCCCTAATTAAAATGTTAATTAAGGCAACAACAATCGCTATAATTATAGTTGGCAAACTGTATGATAATAAAAAATCTTTAAATAACTCTAGGTTCATATTTTCACCTTCCATAAGGGGAAGGGGAAAAATCAATCTTTCTTCTTAATTCCTATTTGCTTCAACCTTTCGTAAAACGAAGTAAATTGCGTAAAATGATAAGTTTTAATAATTCCATCTTCCCCCTAAATAAATTTTTCCAAACGCCAAAAGCATTGTATATTAAAAGTTAGAAAAATCAACCCCTTTATGACTGTTTTTTTTGGACTTGCAATATTTAATATTTATTAAACTAAAAGCGTAAAGATAAATATTAAGTTTTTTAGGGGGAAACAAAAATGTTTTTAGAGTTTTTACACTTTATTTTTGGCAAGTTAATCTTCTTTTGTGGTAGTGTTATAAATAAAAGTTCTTTCCCAAAGCCACTAAGTAGTGAGCAAGAAGCCGAGTATATCTTAAAGATGAAACAGGGTGACAAAAGTGCAAAGGATAAACTTGTTAGCCACAATATGCGCTTAGTTGCCCACGTAGTTAAAAAGTATTCGGGTTCAGCCGAAACTGACGACCTTATTTCGGTTGGTAGTATAGGCTTAATAAAGGCAATAAACACTTTTGAACCTAATAAAGGAACTTGCCTTGCAACCTATACGGCAAGGTGCATTGAAAACGAAATTTTAATGCTACTTCGTGCAAACAAAAAGCATAAAAACGATATATATTTAAGCGATAGCGTTGGAACGGATAAAGATGGCAACGAACTAACCTTAATGGATTTACTTAGTGAAAAGGAAGATAGCGTTTTTGAAGAAGTTGAAAATAGTATTGAAAGAAATAAATTCTTAGAATTTATTAAAAGTCAACTAACGAATAGGGAATACACTATTTTATGTTTAAGGTTTGGGCTTAAAGGTGGCAAAACTTATGCGCAAAGGGAAGTTGCGTCCTTCTTAAAAATATCCCGCTCATATATTTCAAGGATAGAAAAAAAGGCGATAGAAAAACTTCGTGTAGCCGTTAAAAAAGGGAGTTTTTTTTGCTAAAATTTTTATTAAAGTATTGCATTAAATTTACTGATATGTTAAAATATAACTAAATAAACGGGGTGCGTATGGAAAATAAAATTGCAGTAGTTGCTATAATTGTTAGTGACGTAACTAAATCAGCAAGAATAAATGAAGTTTTACATAATTTTGGTGATTATATTATAGGGCGTTTGGGCTTACCTTATAAAGAGAAAAAGGTGAACATAATAAGCCTAGTGTTAGATGCCCCACAAGAAATAATTAATTCACTTTCAGGCAAACTTGGTATGATTGAAGGTGTTTCAAGCAAGGTTTTAACAACAAAGTAATTTAAGGTTTTATTAATATACTTAAGGATGGTTTTTTATGAGTAAAGCAGACCAAATTTTTATTGAAAATTGTAAAGACATTTTGGAAAACGGTTTTTGGGATACAGAACTTTCTGTTCGCCCAAAGTGGTTAGACGGAACGCGTGCCCACACGGTTAAAAAGTTTTGCATAGTTAATAGGTATGATTTAAGGGAAGAATTCCCTATAATCACACTTCGCAGAACGGCGTTTAAGTCTGCTATTGATGAAATTTTGTGGATTTGGCAAAAAAAATCTAATAATATTCACGACCTTAATAGCCATATTTGGGATAGTTGGGCTGATGAAACCGGTTCAATAGGTAAGGCTTACGGCTATCAATTAGGCATTAAACATAAATATAAAGAAGGGGAATTTGACCAAGTTGATAGGGTTTTATACGACCTAAAGAATAACCCATCTTCTAGGCGCATAATGACTAATATTTATAACTTCCAAGACCTTAATGAAATGAACCTTTATCCTTGTGCATACTCAATGACCTTTAACGTAAGTGGGAACGTACTTAACGGTATATTAAACCAACGCTCTAACGACGTGGCTGTTGCCAACAACTGGAACGTTGTTCAATATTCTATACTTTTAATGATGCTTGCCCAAGTTTCAGGGCTTGTTGCTGGCGAATTAGTGCACGTAATTGCAGACGCACATATTTACGATAGGCATATTCCTGTTGTTAAAGAAATGATGCAAAACCCACAATTTGATGCACCAAAGGTTAAAATCAACCCTAACGTTAAAAACTTTTATGATTTTACCGTTGATGATTTTGAACTTGTTGATTATAAATATAATAAAATTGATAGTAAGTTTGAGGTTGCCGTTTAATGAAGGCCATTGTTGCTGTTGATAAAAACTGGGGAATAGGCAGAAATAACGATTTATTGTTTTCTATCCCTGAAGATATGAAGTTTTTTAGACAAACCACTTTAAATAAGGTTGTTGTTATGGGTGCAAACACTTTGCGTTCTTTCCCAAACGGAAGCCCATTAAAAAACAGAACGAATATAGTTTTATCTTCTACCATTAAAAGAGATGATTGCTTAGTTTTTTCATCTTTAGATAGCCTTTTAGCCCACCTAAAAGAAATAAATAGTGATGATTTGTTCGTTATAGGTGGGGCAATGCTATACAAAACCTTGCTAGAATTTTGTGATGAAGTTTTTGTGACCAAGGTTGATGCTGACGGCAATGCTACGGTATTTTTTGAAAACTTAGATAATTTAGATAATTTTAAATGCATTTATGAAAGTGAAACTTTTAATTCTAATGGATATGAATTTAAGTTTTTAACCTATAAAAATTTATCAGTTAAACCATTATAAAAGGAATATAATATGAAAGAAACAATTACTA
>JAZRDW010000252.1:0-3773 GCA_045660505.1 Christensenellaceae bacterium
TTAAGGTTAGTTTTATGTTTTCGGGTTTTATAACAACCGATACTCTGTCGTTTTCGTTCCAAGTATCTTCGGTATCGAAAACGTAATCTTCTTCGTTTTCATCTGTACGAACTATTAATTGATAGTGGTCGCCCTTATAAATCATAGAAACGATATTACCTATTGCTCCGCCTAAATCAGCATCATCACTAATTTCAATATCTTTTAATCCTACTTCAACTTCAACGTCAACGTCGGTTAAATCTATCTTTTCACCTTCCATAGTGATTAAATAGCCTTCTTCATCAAGGAAAGAACCTTCATATAATTGTGTAACGTCACACTCAAATTCGCCGTCACCAAAACAAACGGTGTTCTTTTTGGTAATATAACCTTCAAATTTATTAGAAGAAAAGTTTTTCTCCATAATGTGGATATTGTTTGGTAAAATATTTAGGCTTACTTCTTGGCCAACCTTTCTTTCAATAGTATCTTGAATAACTATTTCAGTTTTACCAACTAGCATAACCATTTCATAGTGAACGCCCTTAAAAATTGAACTTATTATCTTACCGTCAACTTGTCCTTCTCCTTTAGGTAAAAGTTCAACGTCTTCAGGTCTAACAACTACGTCAACCTTTTCGTTTTTTGTAAAATCATCAACGCAATCAAAGCTATGGTTAATAAACCTAACCTTTTTCTTACCAACAATTGTGCCACTAAAGATATTACTTTCACCGATAAAGTCTGCAACGAAAGAGTTTTTAGGCTCATTATAAATATCCGTTGGCGTGCCAATTTGTTGAATTACACCATCTTTCATAACAACGATTGTATCACTCATTGTAAGTGCTTCTTCTTGGTCGTGGGTTACGTAAATAAAAGTGATGCCAAGTTTTCTATGCATTTCTTTTAATTCTAATTGCATATCTTTGCGCATCTTTAAGTCTAAAGCGCCTAAAGGTTCATCTAAGAGAAGAATTTCTGGTTCATTTACAATAGCCCTTGCAATTGCTACCCTTTGTTGTTGCCCACCAGAAAGTGTTGTTACACTTCTCTTTTCAAAGCCTTCAAGGTCAACCATTTTTAATGCTTTTTGAACCTTTTGAACAATTACGCTTTTAGATAGTTTTTCTAGTTTTTCTTTTTGATTGCCTTTTTTATCAAAATAAGTTACCTTTACCTTTTTTAATTTTAAGCCAAAAGCAACGTTATCATAAACGTTTAAGTGTGGAAAAAGTGCATAGCGTTGGAAAACCGTGTTGATTGGGCGCTTATTTGGTGGCAAATCAGAAATATCTTGACCATTAAGCAAAATTCTACCAGAAGTTGGCTTATCAAAGCCTGCAATCATTCTTAAGGTTGTTGTTTTACCACAGCCAGATGGACCTAAAAAGGTTACGAATTCACCCTTTCTAACGTAAAAAGAAATATTATCTACTGCTAAAACACCATCTTCAAACTCACGGGTTAAGTTTTCAATTTGAATAATTTTTTCTGTGTTCTTATCAATTTTCTTGTTTTCTCTTTGGTCTTGCATAATGCACCTTCCTTTTTATAAACAAAAAACGCAAGCTGAATACACAACTTGCGTTAACTTCTAAAAGATTAAGAACTAAGCGCTAAAAAGCACTAACCCCTAAAAGAAGAAATTAATATTGACAAATCAGAGTCTATATAGCAACAAAACTTTTACTACTCTTTATTGACCGTTTCACAAGTTTGCGTTTTCACGCGTTCGGTTATAAAGTAACCAACTTATAAAATTTGAGCTTTTAACTCAATCAATAATGTGGAACTTCCACTCTCGGCAGTGGACCCGGCTGTCCGTATGGCCTTAACTCTAATTTAGAGTGGTCCTTTATCGCTTGGAAAGACTCTGTTTTGTTAAAGTTCATTTCCATTTTCTATATTAAATTATTTTGTTTTTAATGTCAATCATTTTAATATATTTTTTTCAAAAAATATATATATTTTTACTGCTATTTAACTTTTTATACCAAATATAACTTTTTTCTTTTTATTTAGTGGTTTACTTTTGTTTGACTAATATTTTTTATTATAATATAATAAACGCTGTAATAATTATTATAAAGGTAAATATGTTTTTTGATATTCTAATTCAGGTTATAGGGTTTGTTGGTATTGCATTAAATATTTTATCCGTTCAATTTAATAAACACTGGCAAATTATGCTACTTAAAACACTTGGCTCACTCACTTTTGTTATACAATATATTTTGCTTGGTGCTTGGGTTGGTATGGTTATGGATTTAATAGGTTCAATACGCAATATCGTTTTTACCCTTAACGTAAAAAATAATAAATCTAATAAATGGTGGATAGTTTTATTTTCCATAATAACACTTGTTGCAGGTGTTTTAACAATAATATTTACTTGGGATAAATCTATCGGCTATGCATCAAATTGGTCAACCGACCCTAATATAGTTTTAATTATTGCTATTTCTATTAGCGTTATTTCTATAATTGCAAAACTTTTAACCACTATTGCTTACGGTTTTAAAAACCCACACTTAATTAGAATGATTAATCTTCCATCAAACGCTTGTTGGGTAGTATATAATATCGTAGCATTTTCAATAGCAGGCGTTATTAACGACTTAATGTGTTTAGGCTCAATAATTATTGCTGAAATAAGATTTAGAAAGTCTAACGATAATAATTTTATTAATGAAAACGAAAGCAAACAACTAGAAAATGATACCCAAAATCAACAAACTAACAACTAATATTTAATTTATTAAAAAAGAAAAAGCCCTTTAGTTAAGAGCTTTTATTTTATATCACCAGTCATCTTTAGGGGTTAATTTAATATCATCATAATAATCAAAATATTTTTCCTTATCGGTAAGCGTGCGCGCATCTTCCCATTCTTCTGGATAAAAAGCATCTTCTTCGTGATTTTCAGATTCACGCATTAAATCATATAAAGTTTTGCCTGTATTAGCCATTTATTTGCCCCTTAAAGCCTTTTTAATATGTTTTTTATATTATCTAGCGATAAACCTTTGCTAGAGTTTTTTCGCCTTGATTTGCTTGTGTTTGTATTTATGCTTTAATTATAACAATTATTACTATTTAAAGCAAGTTTTTATTTAAGCAAATAGTAAACAAAAAATAAAGATTAATTTACATAATAAATAAAAACCTACATTGCAAATAAAAAACGCACCAAGTTTTGGTGCGTTTTTGTTAAATTAGTCAACTAATTCAATAATTACAACTTCAGCAGCGTCGCCCTTACGTGGTCCAAGTTTATAAATCCTTGTGTATCCACCGCCTTGGCCTTTTTCTTCTTTACGAGTTGCATATTTTGGTGCATATTCATCAAAAATCTTTTCAATTAAAGGATATTTGATAGCCTTAGTTCTCTTTTTGAAGTCTGGTTTGCTTTCTTTGAAGCCCTTAACTTCTTGCAAGTCGTTAACCAAAGTCATAATTTTTCTTCTTGCATTGAGTTTTTTGTTGCCATCTTTAACAAGAGTTTTTGTTGTTTCTTTGCCCTTAGCATCAACAACCTTAACTTCTGTTTCAACAGTATCTGTATATGAATTTACAGCAAGTGTGATAATCTTTGCAACGTAAGCAGAAACTTCTTTTGCTCTTGCAACGGTTGTTTCGATTTTGCCGTTCCATAAAAGTGCAGATGCTTGGTTTTTAATAAGTGCTAATCTTTGCGTAGCGTTTACGCCTAATTTTCTTTCCATTGTTTAGTCCTCCTTGTCCTGTAATTTCAAACCATAACTTTCGAGTTTATAAATAACTTCATC
>JAZRDW010000253.1:0-17485 GCA_045660505.1 Christensenellaceae bacterium
ACTCTTACCAAAAACGCCTTGTAAAGTAACCATTTCGGCAGTATAGGCATTTTTTGAGCCCATCATAAAAACGTACACGAAAAAGCACGCTTATATAAGCATTTTTGAATATTTATCTCTTGATTTAGTATCAATATTAAGTTCGTCAGCAACCATTTCTTTACTCATAACACACCTAATTTAATCTATTGCTATTTTTTGTCCATTTAAATATTTTATTTGCTAGTTTTGCATTAAAATCTTTATCACTAAACCTAACTGCCCAATTTTGATTTTTAATAGTACCAGGCTCGTTTATTCTAAAATCACTATTTTTAATTAAAGCATCTTGAAGTGGCATGATAAATAGTTTTGATTTTGAGTTAAAGCCTAATAAAATGATTGCGTTAATTAAACTTTCATCATCAGTTATTTCAACGTCAATATTAAACTTTTCTAGGCTATTTTTAACACCCTTATAAATGTTATTTTTATCCCATTCGCTTGCAGAAGAAATTAACCCTAAAAGGGTATCATTATCGTGCGTACCGGTATAGCAAATAGAATTTTCTTCCACTTTTTCTGGTAAATAAAGGTTGTTTTCATCACCATTAAAAGCAAAAGATAAAATCTTCATACCAGGGTAACCAACGGCTTTTAGAAGTTCCCTAACCCCGTCGTCAATAATCCCTAAGTCTTCAGCAATAATTCTATCTTTATCAACCTTACTATGAATTGCGTTAAATAGTTCAGTAGACGGAACTTCTATCCACTCACCAACGGTAGCATCTTCACTACCTTGGTCAATTTCATAATACCTATCTAGCGCACGGAAGTGGTCAATTCTAACCAAATCATAAATGCTTAAAGCGTTTTCTAATCTATTAACCCACCAAGAAAAATTATCTTTTTTTAGTTTATCATAATCATACACGGGGTTGCCCCAAAGTTGACCTGTTTTAGAAAAGAAATCTGGTGGAACGCCTGCAACCTTTGTTGGGTTAAAATTTTCATCTAACTTAAAAAAATGTGGGTTTTTCCACACGTCAACACTATCTAACGCTACGTAAAGTGGCATATCGCCCAAAATAGAAATACCCTTTTCGTTAGCGTATTTTTTTAGTTTCAACCAGTCTGATTTTGCTATAAACTGAACGAACTGCCAAAATAAAATTTCTTGTTTTTCATTGTTAGCAAACTTTTTTAACGCCTTTTCATCACGCCTTTTCAAGCCGTCTTCCCACTCGTAAAAGTGTTTTTGACCGGTTGCGTTTTTTATTGCCATAAAAAGTGCGTAATCGTAAAACTCTTTACTTCTAACAAACTTTTTAAATTCTTTATCTTCTTTATTAAAGTTGTTAAACGCCTTTCTTAAAAGAAAGTATCTAACCGAATATAAATTGCCGTAATCAATATATTCACTATCACACATAGCAAACTTAACGTCTGCATTAGAAATAAGCCCCCTATCCTTTAGTGAAGAAACACTAATAAAATAAGGGTTAAATGAAGTAGAGCAAATTGATGAATATGGCGAATTACCATACCCCGTTTGCACAAGCGGTAATATTTGCCACACCTTTTGCTTTGACTTATATAAAAAATCTATAAATTTATAACTTTCTTTGCCAAAACTACCTATGCCGAACTTGCTTGGCAAGGAAAAAATCGGCATTAAAACGCCACTGCTTCTTTGCATATTTTATTAAGGGTAAATTTGCCCCTTTTCCTTTTTATTTTAATTAAAGTGAAAAGCCACCGTCAACGCTAATAACTTGCCCAGTTATAAAACTAGCGTTATCCCCACTTAAAAAGTAAACTAACTTGCTTATATCTGTTGGGGTTCCTATCCTACCAAGTGGGGTTTGTTCTTTAAGTGAATTGATATCTTCTAAAGAAAACCTTGCATTTATAGGCGTATCAATAACACCTGGGCAAATACAGTTAACGGTAATATTATTTGGTGCTAATTCTTTTGCTAAGGCTTTTGTGTAGCCGATTAGTGCAGACTTGCTTGCTGAATAGCAAACTTCCATACTAGCGCCAACTAATCCCCACATTGAAGAAATGTTAATAATTCTACCAAACTGCTTATCAATCATACCACCGATAAAGGCATTAGTAATTTGGTAAGCGCTTGTCATATTAATATTAAAAACCTTTTCCCAATCGGTTAAAGTAGTTTCGGTAATAAGTTTATATAAGCCAACCCCTGCATTGTTAATAACAATATCTATAGACTTAAAACTTTTAGATAATTGTTCTAGCCCCTTTTTAACTTCTTCTAAGTTAGATAAATCCATTTGAACGGCATATAAGTTTTCGTTTACACCTTTAGAATAAGCATAATCAAAAAGTTCGTTTATACCATCTTTATTCTTATTATAATGCGCAATAACAAAATAACCGTTATCTAAAAATTCTTTGGCAACTTGTTTACCTATACCACCACTAGCGCCACTGATAAAAACCTTTTTCAAAAAACACCCCATAGCCTAAAACCCGCAATTACTTGCGGGTTTTATAATTGATTTTATTAAAGATTAACCTTTAACTCTTTCCATATATTCGCCAACTCTAGTGTCAACCCTAATGAGTTCACCTTCTTCAACGAACATAGGTACTTGAATGCTAACGCCTGTTTCTAAGATTGCTTCTTTAGTAGCGTTAGTTGCCGTGTTGCCCTTAACTGAAGGGTCTGCTTTGGTTACACGAAGAACTACGAAGTTTTCGCATTCAACAGAGAAAGCAACGCCTTTATAAGACCTAACTGTTACAGGGTCATTTTCTTTGATATATTTAAGTGCTTCAGCAACTTGTTCATAGTTTAATGGAAGAAGATTGAATTCTTGGTCCATAAAGTAATAAAGTTCGCCGTCTGTATAAGAATAGGTCATATTCTTGTTTTCAATTTGCGCTTCTTGAAGTTTTTCAGTTGGGTTCCAAGTTTTTTCCAAAACTTTACCTGTAACAACGTTTTTCATTGTTGTTCTAACGAACGCAGCACCTTTACCTGGTTTAACGTGTTGGAAATCAACGATAGTCCAAATGCCACTTTCGTATTCAAATGTAACGCCTTTTCTAAAATCGCCTGCTGAAATCATAATTATTTCTCCTTAAAATGTATCAATTTATATATTTTTTATTTTTTATAAAATCAAAAGTTTTTTATCGTCGGTAAAAAGCCTTTTTACCTTGCCGTTTTCTAAAACAACGGTATCTTCAATTCTTATGCCGAACTCCCCGTCAAAGTAAACGCCCGGCTCTATTGTGAACACCATACCGTCTTCCAACACTTCACTTGATTTTGGGCTTAGCCTTGGGAATTCGTGAATTTCTAAACCAACGCCGTGCCCTAACGAGTGAGTAAAATATTTATCTAAATTTTCTTCCTTTAGCCTATCCCTTGCAAAGCCGTCTGCAACCGAACAAGGCAAAGAAGAAGTTATTTTTTCTTCTGCTAATAAGTTTGCACTTAAAACTTGGTTATAAGTATCTATAAACTTTTTATCGGGTGTTCCAAAGAAAGCCGTTCTAGTTAAATCTGATGAGTATCCGTTAACCTTGCACCCACAATCAATTAACACAACGGAATTTTTAGTTAATTTTGTTTCCCCCGTTTGGTGGTGGGGTACGGCTGAATTAGGTCCAAAAGCAACTATCGTTTCAAAAGAAACGCCTTCAGCGCCTAAAGAAAACATCTCTTTTTCAAGTTTATCTTTAACTTCAAGTTCAGTAATGCCTTCGTAAAGGTGATGAATAACCTTTTCATAAGCCGACTGCACTATTTTACAAGCCTTTTTAATAAATCTAACTTCACTTTCACTTTTAATTGCTTTAACTAAGGCAATGTTTTTTGAACCGTCTAAAACTTCAAAACCCATATCCTTAAAAGTAAAATAATCATTTACCGTGCATTTATCAAAATCAATAAAAAGTTCTTTAACGCCTAAAGAAATTAAAAATTCTTTAATGGAACTTTCATTTTCATAAAGAACACAATTGATTGAAAGTTTGCTTAAATTTTCTTTCGCTGCGTAAAAATACCTTGCGTCAACAAAATAAGTTTTGGTTTTTTCTATAACTAAAAAACCATCAGCAATATCAATTCCACTAAAATATTTTCTTGTTAGCCTATCGGTAATTAAATACGCTTGGGCATTATTAATAGTTAGGTTCTTCATCTATCCATCTAAGTGTAGCAAAAAAAATAAAAATTGTCAATTATAGTAATATATTTTTTGCATTTTTAATGCATCAATATCTTGCGTACCTGCTGATTCGCAAATTATATAAGGTGTTAACCCTAAATTTTTAAGCACTTTTGCAAGTGGTTCAAAATTCGGGCCGTAATGATTATCTTCAAAAGTTAAATGCCTAACTTCCCCTTTTGCTGAATATTCTATCTTTGAAAAGTGGATATGGAAAGATTGCATTTTATCAAAGCCTAGTTCATCTATCATATATTTTAAGCGAACTGAGTAATCTTCTTCAGTTTTTAAACTACCCCATTCCCTTGAATTAATATGCCCAAAATCAACTGCAGGGACATAAATTTTATCAATTTTACAAAACCTTGTCACTTCTTCAATGGTGCCTATTTGCCCTAACTTACCCATTGTTTCAGGGCAATAAATAAGGTCATCTAAATGGTTTTCATAAATTCTATCACGCAAAATTCTAAGACGCTTTTCGGTTAAATCAACAGCATCTTCTCTTTTCATTTTGCCTTGGCTTGCAGGGTGAAAAACAACTCTCTTCCCACCCATTAACTTTACCATTTTTGCAGACTGAAGTATATAATTATAACTCTTTTCAGCCATATCGTCATCAGGGTTGGCAAAGTTTATGTAGTACGGTGCGTGAACGCTTATTTCAACGCCGTTTTCCTTAAAAGCAGAGCCGATAGAAAGTGCCTTTTCTTCACTTAAATTAACACCCCTACCAAAGGAATATTCAAAACAGGTTAACCCCATATTTTTAACCCAGACGGCAGACTGCTCGCTAGTTTTATTACCTGCTTCGCTAAATGCTATTGAGTTGCCACTTGGCCCAAATTTAATCATATTCTTTTGCCCTTTCTAAATCTAATGAAAGTTGATTTTTTAATTCTTCCATATTGTTAAACTTAACTATATCACGCATAAAATCAACAAAATTAAGCGTAACACTTTGCCCGTATAAGTTGCCGGAATAACCAACTAAATGCGCTTCAATAAGTTTTTCGTTTAAGTTAAAAGTTGGTCTTGCCCCGTAATTAATTAATGCTAAATACTCTTTATTATCTAAGTTAACTTTACCTAAATAAACGCCGTCTTTTAACAAAAATTTATCGCTATTTATCTTTATATTAAGTGTTGGGAAACCTAAAGCCGTGCCTATTTTTCTATCTTCAAAAACCTTGCCCGTGATAGAATAACTGCGCCCTAAAAGTGCGTTTGCGCCCTTAATATCCCCTATTTTTAAGTGTTCTTTTATTAAGGTTGTTGAAACCCTTTTACCATTAATTAAAAGGGTATCAACCGTTAAAAATGCTTGGTTATTTTGGCTTGCGTATTCTTTAATATCTTTAGCACACCCTTCGCCATTTATACCAAAGCGATAATCTAGCCCACAAACGTAGCCTTTAACACTATATTTTTCGTTAAGAAAATCTAAAAATTCTTTTTTAGTTAAGGATAAAAATTCTTTATTAACGGGTGCGAAAAAAATATCGTCAACACCAAGTTGCTTTATAAAAACTTCCCTTTCATCAAGGGAATAAACGGTTTTTTCTTTTTCGCCAAAAAGAAATGCCTTTAAGTTCCCCTTAAAGGTTGCAACAACCGTTTTACTATTCAATTTTGATGCTAGTTCTTTAGCCTTTTTTATTACTTCTTGATGCCCTAAATGCACGCTATCAAAAAAGCCAAGCGCTAAAACAACTTCTTTTTTATTATCTAACATATGATTTTATCTTTAAAACGCCGTCTTGAACAATGCCTATTCCCCAAAATTCCGTTTGGTTATAAACCCTATAAGTTCCGTCCGTAAACCCATAATTTTCAAAAACGCCGTTTAGTATTTTTGTTGCTTGTTGGTTAGTTAAAATTAATTTTTCAAAGTTAACAACGCTATCTGCTGGGATAATGTATTTTTCAATATCTTCTTTAGTCTTAATTTGTTCAACGCTTACCCCGTTAGCATAGTTAAACACCCCGCAAGAACGCCTATCTAAAGCACTCATAACGGCAAGTGAAGAACACTCTAACGCTATATCACGGGCTAAGGAACGGATATAAGTTCCACCCTTACAAGTGAACTCAAACTCAAATTCATCTTCACTAACTTGCCCTAAACATTTAGCGTTATTTATTATAACCTTTTTAGGTTTAAGTTCAAATTCCACACCCTTTCTTGCTAGTTCATATCCCCTTTTGCCATCAACACATTTTGCTGAATATTTTGGGGGAACTTGGTCAATTTCGCCTATAAACTTAGGCAAAACCGAGTTTATCAACTCTAAACTAGGCAAATTTTTAGTTGTGTTTAATTGTTTACCTGTTATATCTAAAGTATCCGTTTCTAAACCGAACTTAAATTTAGCAACGTAAACTTTTTCTTTATCTAATAAGTAATCAAAAAGCCTACTAGCCTTGCCTAAGCCAACGGGTAAAACGCCACTAGCCATAGGGTCAAGTGTGCCCATATGTCCCCACGGAATATTAAATCTTTTTTTAACAGCCCCTACCGCATAGGCAGAACTCATACCTTCAGGCTTAATTAAATTTATAAAACCTTTCATTTTTAATCTTTTAATTCTCTACTAACGGCGAAACAAATTTTATCAATAACTTCTTCGTATTCGCCGGCAATTTGGCATCCGCTTGCAAGAATATGCCCACCGCCACCAAACCTTGATGCAACGGCGTTAACGTCAACTTCCCTAGAACGGAAACTGATTTTGAACTTGTCCTTCTTTATCTCTAAAACACAAGCGCCAACTTCAACACCCTTAATGCCCATAACAAAATCAATAAAACCTTCAGTTTCATCAGATAAAGCGCCACTTTTTTCTAAATCTGAAAGTAAAACAGATGCAACGGCAAACCTTCTATCGTGGAAGTAGCGTATTCTATCCATAGTCATACCAAAAAGTTTTGCCCTTTTATCCGTTTGCGCTGAGAACATATAGTAGTTAATTTTATTAATATCAGCACCATATTCAAGCATTTTTGATGCGACTAAAAAGGTTTTTGGGGTAAGGCTTTTGTGCCTAAAATTACCCGTATCGGTCATAACACCCATTGCAATATAGTTAGCCATTTCTTTTGTAAAAGGGATATCCATTTCACAAATTAAATCATAAATATTTTCTGCGTTGCTTGCTTGAATTTGCACGTAGTTATATTTTGCGTAATGGTTATTTGAAGTGTGGTGGTCAATATTAAAAGTGTTTTTATGTTCACTAAAATAAGGGGCAAAAACGCCAAGCCTAGTAATATCCCCACAGTCAACAGCAACTAATGCAGAAAATTCTTCGGTGATTTCCCTTTCAACTTCTTTAGTTTCTTTTAGAAACCAAAAGCGTTCAGGGATAGCATCTTCACAAAAAACTTTAACCTTAATTCCTAAAGACTTAAGCGCTAACGCTAAAGCGTTTGTAGAACCTAAACAATCACCATCAGGGCGAATATGACAAAAAAGCGCAACGTTAGTTTCGCTTTTTAGTTTTTTAGATAGTTCACATAAACTTATCAAGTTTTATCTCCTTCGTTAATAGCCTTAAATAGTTTTTCCATTTTATCGCCGTATTCCATAGAATCATCTAAAAAGAAATGAAGTTCAGGCACAGTTCTAGCACGGATAACTTTAGAAAGTTCATAGCGTATTTTTTTAGCGTCGCCTTCAATCGCATTAAAAGTGTTCATCTTTTTAGTTTCATCAGTTGAATAGATGCTAACGAACACTTTTGCGTGTGATAAATCACGGCTAGTATCCACCCTTAAAATTGAAAACATTTCAGTTACTAGTGGATTTTTTAAACGCCTTGAAATAATATCGTAAATTTCCTTTTGGAATTCACTATTTAATCTATCGTTTCTATTAATTGAACTCTTTTTTTTCATTATTCTTTGTTCTCTTCTACTTGATAACTTTCAATAAAGTCGCCAACCTTAATGTCGTTAAATTTCTCAATAGAAATACCACATTCAAAGGCTTGTTGAACTTCTTTAACGTCATCTTTAAATCTCTTTAATTGTAATACGTTACCTTCGCAAATCATAATATCATCACGGTAGATACGGAGTTTACTATTTCTAATAATCTTACCTTCAGTAACGTAGCACCCTGCAACTTGACCAACGCCAGAAATCTTAAATACTTCACGAACTTCTGCTTTACCCATGTAAACTTCAGTAAACTTAGGTGCAAGCATACCCTTAAGCGCCTTTTGAACGTCTTCAATTGCTTCGTAAATAATTCTATAAAGTTTAATATCAACACCACTTCTTTCAGCAATTTGTTTTGCATTAGAATCTGGGCGCACGTTAAAGCCTATAATGATTGCTTTACTTGATTCAGCAAGCATAATATCAGATTCTTTAATAGCGCCGGCAGCGGCGTGAATAACGTTAACCTTAACTTCTTCATTAGAAAGTTTTTCTAATGATTGTTTAACTGCTTCAACAGACCCTTGTACGTCTGCCTTAACGATAATAGGTAAAATTTTCATTTCGCCTTCGGCAATTTTATTAAACACGTCGTCAAGAGTAACCATTTGTGATGCTTTAAGCATATTTTCTTTTTCTTTTGCCTTTCTTTCTTCAGCAACTTTCTTGGTTAACTTTTCATCAACGGCAAATAGAATATCGCCAGAGTTTGGAACTTCATCTAAACCCATAATAGAAACAGGGGTTGATGGACCTGCGCTATTTAATCTTCTGCCCTTATCATCTACCATAGCCCTAATCTTACCGATAACCGTGCCTACGACTACGCTATCAGAAATTTTAAGCGTACCATTTTGCACTAAAATTGTTGCGATAGGACCTTTGCTTTGGTCTAATTTTGCTTCAATAACAACACCCTTTGCCTTTCTTTCTGGGTTAGCCTTTAAGTCTTGCATTTCAGCAAGCAAGTTAACGTTTTCTAAAAGGTTATCAAAACCTTCACCAGTCTTTGCTGAAACTGGGCAAAGTATTGTGTCCCCACCCCATTCTTCAGGTAATAGGCCGTGTTCGGTAAGTTGTGTTTTAATTCTATCAATATTTCCTTCTGGCTTATCAATCTTATTAACGGCAACTAAAATAGGCACGTTTGCCGCTTTAGCGTGGTTAATTGCCTCAACCGTTTGTGGCATAATACCATCATCAGCAGCAACAACTAATATAGCAATATCAGTTGCTTGCGCACCACGGGCGCGCATTGCAGTAAACGCTGCGTGGCCAGGGGTATCTAAGAAAGTGATGGTTTCGCCAGCAACAGTAACTTGGTAAGCACCGATATGTTGGGTAATACCACCTGCTTCGCCAGCAGTAACGTTAGTTTTTCTAATTCTATCAAGAAGTGAAGTTTTACCGTGGTCAACGTGACCCATAACGGTAACAACTGGTGGGCGTTTTTTGAGAAGTGATGCATCGTCTTGTACGTCGTCAAAGCCTTCACTTAACACGTCTTCAGCAGTTTTATCAAGTTTTTGTTCTAATTCTATGCCTAGGTCTGCAGCAATGAAAGCAGCCGTATCAAAGTCAATAGAATCGTTAATAGTCTTCATAATGCCTTCTTTAAATAACCTTTTGGTTATTTCAGCGGCAGTAATCCCTATCTTTTCACTTAAAACTTTCAAAGGTATAACTTCAGTTGTGATAACAGCCTTTTCAATTTTAATTATATTCTTTTCAACTTGTTCTTTTTGCTTTTTAGCAGGGCGAAGTTTTCTGTATCCACTCTTTTCTTCATCAAAGTCATCAATATCAACTTGATTTCTAATTAAAGCGCGCTTATTTATTACGTGCTTGTCTTCATATTGTTTTTCGCCACCTTGTTTTTTCTTTGCAAAAGAACGCTTATCATTATTTTGTGTTGGGATAATAGGTGGTGCAACGTACATACCTGCGCCACTATTCTTTTTATTTGGTTGACGGTTAAAGTCTGGCTTAGCGTTTTTATTAAAGCCGTCTTTATTATCCCTAAATTCTCTACCTTGTGCGCCGTCTTTTTTAAAACCATCTTTCTTAAATGAATTTTGGTTTGGTGTAAATTCTGCACGAGGGCGTTTTTCATCATTGCCTTTTGGTCTTTCTTGTTTAGCAATAGGCACTTGGCGCCTAACAATGAAAGATGGCCTTTCAGGCACGAATTCGTTGCGTTTTGGTTCTTCCTTAACTTCTTCAACCTTATCGTCAACTTTAGGTTGTTCTATGGTTTTAGGTGCAACGCTTTCATCTTTAACTTCAACCTTTTCAACTTCAACTGGGTTGGTTTTTTCTTTTTGAACTTCAGGTTTAACTTGCTTTTCTTGTACGCTAGGGGTTGGTTCAGCAACAGTTTCTGCCTTTTTAGCAACTATTACCTTTAACCTTTCTTCTAACTTAGATTTTACACTTTTAAATTCACTTTCAGCCTTTTGAACGCTTTTAATCATTTCGTCAATACTGCCGTCTTTTAAAAGGTCCCTTGCTTTAATAATATTATCGTAATTTAATCCCTTCTTTTCAGCCATTTAAATTCTCCTAATTCCTCGCAATAAAATCTGTTTCCATATTACTTAAAATTGCTTTTGATAACGATTTATCAGTTATTGCCATTACTTTTGCATTTTCCCTATGAGTTAAATTTTCAAGGGGAATTTTTGTTTCTATTATCGGGCAATGAAATTTATTTGCTTGTGAAATTGCTTGTTTTTTAGTATTTTCACTAGCGGTAGAGCAAACTATCATAAGTTCGGCACGCTTTAGTGTTTCAACTGAATTTGCACCTATTCTAAATTTTCCTGCCCTTATTGCAAACCCGATAAAAGTTTGTGCTTTAGTCTTGTTTTCCAAGGAATTCCTCCATTATTTTATCATAAGTTGCATCAGATACCTCTGTGGAAAATGCACGGTTAAGCAATCTGCCTTTCTTCAATTTTTTAATGCACTCTATATTATTGCAAACGTATGCACCCCTGCCGTTTGCCTTACCAGTTAAGTCTAAACTTATTTCATCATTAAATTTAACAACACGGATAAGTTCACGCTTAGGGTGTGCAGTTCTGCAAGCAATACAAGTGCGCATAGGTATCTTTTTGTTCATAATCTACCCCAAAAAATTATTCTTCGTCAATAATAGTTTCTTCTTCAATGCTTTCGCCTAATTCGTTAATAGCATTAGATTCGCTCTTAACGTCAATCTTCCAACCTGTTAAACGAACTGCAAGCCTTGCGTTTTGACCGCTTCTGCCGATTGCAAGTGAAAGTTTATCATCAGGTACGATTGCCATTGCACTATCATTACCAAGTTGAATAACTTTAGTAACTCTTGCTGGTGATAATGCCCTAGAAATATATTCTAATGGGTTTTCACTCCATTGAATAATATCAATCTTTTCGCCACCTAATTCGCTAACGATTGCGTTAACTCTTGCGCCCTTATTACCAACGCAAGCGCCAACAGCATCAACCATAGGGTCTTCACTAGCGATAGCAATTTTTGTTCTTTGACCAGCGTCACGGGCAATACCTTTAACTAAAACAATACCTTGTTTAATTTCAGGAACTTCATTTTCAAATAAACGCTTAACAAAACCAGTTGCTGTTCTAGAAACAACGATTTGTGCTGTTTTGCCAGAGTTTTTAACCCTTTTAACGTAAACGTTTAACCTTTGGTTAAGTTCGTATTTTTCACCAGGAACTTGGTCTTTTGGCATAAGCACGCCTTCAATTTGGTTAGAACCTAATTCAACGTAAACGTTGCCGTCTTCAATGCGCCTAACGGTGCAAACCATTAATTCGCCTTCTTTATCTTCAAATTCACTAACGGTGTTATCGCGTTCAATTTCACGCAATTTTTGTAAAAGAATTTGTTTTGCAGTTTGAGCGGCAATTCTACCGAAATTTTTAGAAATAATTTCAGTTGAAACTATATCGCCAACTTTATAACTCTTTTTAATTTCTTGTGCTTCAGCAAGGCTAATTTCCTTATCAGAATCAACAACTTCTTCTGCAACAGTTCTAACGCTATAAATTTTAATAGAGTGTTTTTCAGGTACAAGCCTAACTTCTACTCCCCCAGAAATACCTGTGCTCTTTTTATAAGCGATAACTAAGGCGTTTTCTAAAGCAGAAATAAATTCCACTTGTGAAATGCCCTTTTCCCTTTCCAAATCTTCAAGTGCTTTAAAGAAATCTTGGTTAATCATTGTTTTCTCCTTGTAAACTGTAATAATATCTTAAATTTAAATTTTTTAAAAATCAATATACTCATTGACCTTAACGCAGTTGCTAAGTTCAATAGTAAAGGTTGTTTTTTCATCAACCTTTAAGGTTATTTGCTTTCCGTTATAACTAGTTAAAACCCCGTCGTAAAACTTTTTGCCACGGATAGAATTAACTAACCTAACTTCAACCATTTCGCCTATGTGCGAATTAAAATCATCATCACTCTTAAACGGCCTATCTGCGCCTAAACTTGAAACGTTTAGAGTGTAAGGCTGACCAAAAGTAGGGTCTAATTCATCAATAGGGTCATAAATTTCACGGTGGAAGGCTTCACAAGAATTAAGGTCTACACCACCATCTTTATCAATAAAGATTGTAAGCGAAGGGTTTTTGCCTTGCTTAAACTCTATTTCAACAACCTTAATGTCTAATTTGTTTGCTATTTGTTGACAAAATTCTAAAATTTCTTGATTGCTTTTTACCTTCATAATTCCCTTTATAAAACTAGTGAGAACGGCTTAAGCCGTTCTCACTAGTCAAGTAAATCTTATTAGCATAATTATTCTAACATATTATTATCAATTTAGCAAGCATTTTATGCATTAAATTTAATTTTCATCATTTTAATAAAGGCTTCTGCAGTTGCATACGCATCTGATAACGCCCTATGGTGGTGAAACACTATTCCAAACCTTTCTGCAATAGTCTTTAGGTTGTGGTGCCGTTGGGTTGGGAACAACTCTCTTGATAAAATCATTGTGTCCATAACCTTGTTTGCAACTTTATAATCTTCAGCAGTAGCAAATCTTTTTAGAAAACTCATGTCAAATTCAGCATTTTGGGCAACCAAAGTAGCACCGTCAATAAACTTCATAAAATCAGGTAGAATTTCACTAATCTTTGGTGCATTTTTAACCATTTCATCATTAATACCAGTTATTTCAACAATTTCTTCAGGAATTTTATAATCAGGTTTAATTAAGGTTGTAAAATGTTCAACTATCTTTCCGTTTTCTATTTTAACTGCACCTATTTCGGTTATGCCGTTGTTCATAGGTTCTTTGCCCGTAGTTTCTAAGTCAAACACAACGAAAGTTGGTTCAGTTAGTTCTTTTGGCAAAGTTTCTTCACTATCAAACACGCTAGAAACACTAAAAGTGCTAGCCTTTTCTGGAAAAATTACTTTGTAATTTCTAGGGATAGGCTTATTAAACTTTTCCTTTTTAACAAAGTCTGTTGGGAATACGCAACGGTTAATTTTATCCATTGTAAAGGAAGTTTTGCCGTTATATTCACCTATCGTTCCACGGGTAATAATAGCATCCCCCACGGCAATATCTTTAATCTTAGAGTAGGTTGCTTTTTTAGAAAAATACACCCCACTAATTTTGCCCGTTGTATCATCTAAATGGATAATAAAGAAAGGCTTGCCGTTTTTTGTTTGGCGTTCAGCAATTTCGGTAACCGTGCCACAAACGGTAATATCCCCCCACTTTGCATCTTCAATGTAAAGTGCTAAATCGCCCATGTGCAAATCATCAATAATCACGGGTTCTTTAACTTTAATGGTTCTATGTTGAATTTTTTGAATTTCACTTGCATAAACTTCTTCAACAAGTAAACTTGCGTTTTCGCTTGCTTCTTTAAGTTCAATACTGCCTGCAAAATCTGAACAAAAACACTTAGATAAATGTTCGTTTAGCCTACTTAAAGCCTTGTTTTTTTCTATATATTCAGCCCCGTCTTTAGTAAGCCTTAAAGTATATTTAACAATATTGCCAACGACGGTTGAAAGTATATCCGTTGGTTTTAAGAAAATTGATACTGATGGGTATTTATCACTCATAAACCTATAAATTTCAGTATTTATAAGTTGGTCGTTAGTGGCAATTTTTTTAACGCTAACTTCCACCGTTTTAAAGGCAGGTAAGGTTATAAAATCAACTTCCTTGTAAATTTTATCTTGCAATTCTTCACTAACGGCAATATCGCAAATAAAGTTATAGCGTATTTTATTTTTTTCACGCTCTATTTCTATAGAACTTAGCCTAATATTCTTTAATGATGGGTCAAGCCTACGAATATCGGCAATAAATTCTTCACCGCTTTTTATTGTAAACACTTATCAATCTCCTTAAAGAACTCACTTTCCACTTCTTCTAAACTAACTTTGCGTTTAATTTCCCCTTTAACGAAAATAACGCAACAATCTTTCCCCCCGGCAACGCCTATATCAGCATCACTTGCTTCGCCAGGCCCGTTAACAACACAGCCCATAACGGCTATTTTTAATGGTTTTTTAATATTTAAGGTGTAATCTTCCACCTTTTTTGCAAACGCCATGCAGTCCCATTGACATCTGCCACAAGTAGGGCATGCAACAATTTTAACCCCGTCGTTTTTAAGGTTTAACGCTGACAAAATGCTGTTCCCTGCAATAACTTCACGCTCAGGGTCGGCAGATAAACTTACCCTTAAAGTATCCCCTATGCCGTTAAGCAAAAGCGAACCTATACCGATAGCATTTTTTACAACCCCGTTATATTCGGTGCCTGCTTCGGTAACCCCTAAATGAAGTGGATAATCTGTTCTTTTGGCAATATATTCGTATGCTTTAACGCATAACGGAACGTCAGATGCTTTAACTGAAATAACAATGTTATCAACACCGTATTTTTCTAAAATAGCAACGTTCTTTAAGGCACTTTCGCCCAAAGAAATTTCATTTTTGCCATATTTATTTAAAAATTCTTTATCTATACTGCCCGTATTTGAACCAACACGAACGGGTATATTATTAGCCTTTAACGCATCAGCAACGGCTTTCACTTTATTCTCTCCACCGATATTGCCTGGGTTAATACGGATTTTATCAGCACCCCCGTCAATGGCTTTTAAGGCTAATCTATAATCAAAGTGAATATCGGCAACAAGTGGAACGGTTGTGCCTTTTTTAACCAAACTAAAGGCTTTAGCATCAAGTTCATCAGTAACTGAAAAGCGCATAATATCCAAGCCTAAACCTTTAAGTTTATTACACTCATCTATAGCCCTTTCTACTGAAGAAATTTTAAAAGTTGCCATTGATTGAATAGCAATTTTTTCCCCACCACCGATTATTAAATTACCTATTTTAACTTTCCTACTCATAAGAGTTATTATAACACAAAAAAAATTACTTGTAAAGTTTTATAAAGAATTTGAATTTTACCTTTTAAAAACAAATCTCCTTGCGCTAAATTAGGCAAGGGCCAAAAATTAATTAGATAATTTCAATACCAACAAGTTTGCAGTATTCTTTAATAATTTGGGTGTTATCACCATAAGAAATGATATAGTGTTGACCCATAACGTTTTCAGCAAACTTTTCAGTATCATTAAGCAATACTTTTAAGCCAGAAAGTTGTGGTGCTGGTTTATCCCAACCGCATTCTTCCCAAGTTTCTGGGGTAGTGCCTTCACCTGTTACCATATGTAAGTAATACTTGCCGTCAGTAAAGGTTAATCTGCACATTGTAAGTAGGCCAGTTTTTACCTTTGAAACGTTAAGTAAACTTTGTGATAATTCACCAAACGCTGCTGGGTAAATAGTGGTGTTTCCATCAACAACTTCCTTTGGAACGTAATCAGGTACGCCTGCTAAAACGCCGTCTTCAAAGTATTCATAGAATTCTAAGTATGCGCCAACTTGACCTGTTAATTTATTAACTAAAATTTGTGTTACGTTGCCTAAGCAATCGTTTTCAGGGATTGTGCAAATTCCGTCTTCTGCTAAAAGTGTAAAGATAGGTGCTGGTGGGAAACCTAGAAGTTTCTTAAACCCGTCAACGTCTTTTAATGAAATTGCGTTAAGTTTTCTTTCATCACAAATTTGCTTAACTGCTAAGTAATATTTAGCAGCATTTTGCATAGCGTCTTTATCAGGGGTTTTTAAGAAATCCCACTTCATAATTCTATCGTTAATAACAGCGTCAATTTCTTTTTGAGATAATTTTTCAGCCCTTTGAACAACTTCTAACATTTCAAAGCATTCAATTTCCGTGCCAACTGCTTTCTTTAATGAAAGACCGTCAAACATAGTTCCGTAAAGTTGCATATCTCTATAACCAACTTGACCAACCCTAGCAGTACGCATTGATTTATATGCGCTTGCTGCCCTAGCAAAAGTTAAAACTTTTTCTACGTTAGATGGCTTTTTAACTATGTCGTAAACGTACTTAAATTTAATGCCCATATCTGCAAGTGCCTTTCTCAAAGCAGAAGTTCCTGCTTGGTCTGCAGTAGTAACTAAGTGGCCGTCTTCATACCAACCACATAAACCCCATAATACCATAGGGATATTTTTGAATTTATCTAAAACTTTAACAACTGCGTGTGTTGGAATCCAACCAGCAACGCATAAAACCATACAGTCAAATTCCTTATCAGAAAAATACTTAACTGCGTTATCAATATAAGTTTCTTCATAATCATCACGGATAGGATAGAAAGGATAAATTTCTACGTCATCTCTCTTAAGGCTTTCTAATGCGCCTTTACACTTTCTTTCAATAACTTCAATAGGCGTATTAACTTCGCCAAAGCCAGCAAATGCAATTTTAATCATTTAAAAATCTCCATTAATTTTTTTTCTTTTATCTTATAATCAGCATAAATTTTTTCGTATGCTGAATTTTCCGGTTTATAAACTTTGTTTAAGGCAACTATTTTTTCGGTTGCTTCAATAGAAGAATTATATGCGCCTATTGAAACACCTGCAAAAATGCTACTACCTAAACAAGCAGTTTCGTTTTCTTTTAAGGTGACAATGTTTTTATTTAACAAATTAGATTTAATTGAACACCAAAGTTTACTTTTTGCGCCACCACCCATTGAACGGATTTCATCTAAAGAAATGCCCATATATTCAACGAATTCTCTAATCATATACGCAACTGATTCCATAATTGCGCGTGCAAAATGCGCCCTTGTATGCTTAAGTTCAACCCCAAAGAACACACCTTTTGCATTAGATTGATTTTCTGGCATAACAGTTCCACATAAATGTGGAAGTGCAATCAAGCCTTCGCTACCTTCTGGAATAGCACTTGCCAAATCATCAATTT